>NZ_JBFUGW010000334.1:0-6018 GCF_056402735.1 Rhizobacter sp. P3_C12 | reverse complement strand
GCTACACGCCGCGCCCGCGTCCGGGCCGCGACGTGCCCGATACCGGCCAGCAGCCTGGCGGCAACCGCCCGCCGGTCGCGAACGCCACCCAGCCGCAGGCGCCGTCGGTGAACACGCCGGAGCGCCGCCATCCGATGCCGGTGAACCAGGACGGCGAATCGCGGGGCCGTCCGCGGGGTGACCGCGGCGAGCGGCCTGCGCCGGTCGGCGGCCAGCCGCAACTGCAGCCGCGCCCGGTGCCCCAGCAGCAGCAACCGGTGCAACCGCAGGTGCAGCATCCGGCCGCGCCCCAGGTGCAGCAACCGCAGGCGCCGCAGCGTCCGCAGCCGCAGGCACCGCAGCARCCCCAGCAGCCGCCGCGTGTGCCCGAGGTGCGCGCGCCTCAGCAGGCGCAACCACGCCAGGAGCAGCCGCGCGTCGAGCAGCGGCAGGAGCGCCAGGACCGACCCGAGCGCCGCAACGAGCGCGAGAGCAACCGCTGAGGGTCAGCCCAAGAGTGGTTTCAGGCCTGCCCAGACGTTGTCCAGCATCGTCGGGTGGGCCTTCGCGATCGGATGGATGCGGTCGGGTTGGAACATCGTGTCGGCCTGCGGCGAATCGGCCACGCCCTTCAGCAGGAAGGGCACGAGGGCGGTGTCCTCCGTCTTGGCGACCTGGGCGAACAGCGCCGCGAAGTCGGCGCCGTACTGCCGCCCGTAGTTCGGCGGCACCTGCATCCCGACCACCAGCACCTTGGCGCCGGCCTGCTTGGCGGCGCGCACCATCGCGAGCAGGTTGTCGCGCGTCATCGCGAGCGGCAGGCCGCGCAGCGCATCGTTGCCGCCGAGCTCGATCACGACGATGCCCGGCTGGTGCTGCTTCAGCAGCGCCGGCAGGCGCGAACGGCCACCGGAGGTGGTGTCGCCGCTGATGCTCGCATTGACGACGGTCGCGGCGATCCTGTCGCGCACGAAGCGCTCGCCGAGCAAGGCGACCCAGCCTTCGCCGCGCTGCAGGCCGTACTCGGCCGACAGGCTGTCGCCGAGCACCAGCACGCGGCGCGGCGCGGCGGCCTGAACCCCCGGCAGTGCGCTCGCCGTGGCAAGCAAGGTACAGTGAACCAGCAACGCGCGTCGCGTGAGCCGTCTACCTGCAGAAGCATTCATGTCCGAATCCATCATTTCCGTCGAGCGCGTCACCAAGCAGGTGCAGGACTCGACCGGTGTGCTGACCATTCTCCACGAGATCGAGTTCGCGCTCGCCGCGCGGCAATCGGCCGCCATCGTCGGTGCGTCCGGCTCGGGCAAGAGCACCTTGCTGTCGATCATCGCGGGCTTGGACACGCCGAGCACCGGAACGGTTCGCCTGGCCGGCCACGATCTTTTCGCGCTCGGCGAGGATGCGCGCGCCGCGGTGCGGGCTGCGCAACTCGGCTTCGTGTTCCAGAGCTTCCAGCTGCTGGGCAACCTGAATGCGCTCGAGAACGTGATGCTGCCGCTGGAGCTGCAGGGCCGCAGCGATGCGCGGGCCCTGGCCACCGAGATGCTGCGCCGCGTGGGCTTGAGCGAGCGGCTGTCGCACTACCCGAAGGTGTTGTCGGGCGGCGAGCAGCAGCGCGTGGCGCTGGCGCGCGCCTTCGTCGTGAAGCCGGCGGTGCTGCTGGCCGACGAGCCCACCGGCAGCCTCGATTTCGCGACCGGCGAGAAGGTGATGGAGCTGATGTTCGAGCTGAACCGCGAATCGGGCACGACGCTGGTGCTCGTCACGCACGACCGCGGCATCGCGGCGCGTTGCGACAGGCAGTTGCACATCGAGGCGGGACGGCTCGACCTCACGGCCTAGAGCTTGCGCAGCATCGCGACGATGTCGTTTCTGTCGTGATGGGCCCGGCGCGTCAATCCACCTTCACGGTGCGCAGCCGCAGCGCGTTGCCGATGACGCTCACCGACGACAGCGCCATCGCGGCGGCGGCCACCACCGGGGACAGCAGCAGCCCGGAGAACGGGTACAGCACGCCCGCGGCCAGCGGGATGCCGGCCACGTTGTAGGCAAACGAAAGGAACAGGTTCTGCCGGATGTTGCGCATCGTCGCGCGCGACAGCGTGCGGGCGCGCACGATGCCCATCAGGTCGCCCTTCAGCAGCGTGATGCCCGAACTCTCCATCGCCACGTCGGTGCCGGTGCCCATCGCGATGCCGACCTCGGCCGCCGCCAGCGCCGGTGCATCGTTGACGCCGTCACCGGCCATCGCGACGATGCGCCCTTCCGATTGCAGGCGCTGCACCACCTTGGCCTTGTCCTCTGGAAACACTTCGGCCACCACCTCGTCGATGCCGAGCCGGCGGGCCACGGCCTCGGCCGTCGTCTTGCCGTCGCCGGTCAGCATCACGATTCGCACCCCCGCCGTCCGAAGCGCCTGCAACGCGGCCGGCGTGCTGGCCTTGATGGGGTCGGCAATGGCCACGAAGCCCGCCAGCCGCCCCGCGAGTGCCACGAAGATGACGGTGGCCGATTGCGCACGCTGGAGCTCCGCGGCGCCGTCCAGCGGCGTGGCGTCGACGCCGTGCTCGGCCAGGAACTTCGCGCTGCCGCACACCACCGGCTGCCCGTCCACCGTCCCCAGCACGCCCTTGCCGACCGGCGAATCGAAGTCGCTCACCGGCAGCAGGTCCAGCCGGCGCTCCTGCGCCGCGTTGACGATGGCCTGCGCCAGCGGGTGTTCGCTGGCCCGCTCCACGCTGGCCAGCTTCTGCAGCACCTCGTCGACGCCGGCCCCCGGGGCGGGCTCGATGTGGACCACCGTGGGGCGGCCTTCGGTCAGCGTGCCGGTCTTGTCGACGACCAGCGTGTCCACCTTCTCCATGCGTTCCAGCGCCTGCGCGTCGCGGATCAGCACGCCGTGCTGGGCGCCGCGGCCGACGCCCACCATGATGGACATCGGCGTGGCCAGGCCGAGCGCACACGGACACGCGATGATGAGCACGGCCACCGCGGTGACGAGCGCATAGCTGAACGCCGGCGACGGCCCCAGCAGCAGCCAGGCAACGAACGTGAGCCCGGCCACCAGGATGACGGCCGGCACGAACCAGCCGGCCACCTGGTCGGCCATGCGCTGGATCGGCGCGCGGCTGCGCTGTGCGGCCGCGACCATGTGCACGATCTGCGAGAGCAGCGTGTCGGCGCCGACCTTGTCGGCCCGCATCACGAAGCCACCGCTCTGGTTCAGCGTGCCGGCGGTCGCCTTGGACCCGGGCGCCTTGGTCACCGGCATGGATTCGCCGGTGACCATGGATTCGTCCACCGTCCCCGAACCCTCGGTGAGCTCGCCGTCGACCGCCACCTTCTCTCCGGGCCTGACCCGCAGCAGGTCGCCTGCCACGATGGCGTCGATGCGGACCGCCTCGTCGCTGCCGTCGGCGCGCACCCGGACGGCGGTCTTCGGCGCGAGGTTCAGCAAGGCCTTGATGGCGCCGGAGGTCTTCTCGCGCGCGCGCAGCTCGAGCACCTGGCCCAGCAGGACCAGCACGGTGATGACGGCGGCGGCTTCGAAGTAGACCGGCACGGCCCCGTCCTCGAGCCGCAGCGCGGCCGGGAACAGCGCCGGCGCCACGGTGCCGGCGATGCTGTAGACCCAGGCCGCGCCCGTCCCCAGCGCGATGAGGGTGAACATGTTGAGGCTGCGGTTGCGCAGCGAGGCCACGCCGCGCGCGAAGAACGGCCAGCCCGCCCACAGCACGACCGGCGTGCCCAGCAGCAGCTGCACCCGGTTCGAGGCCTGCTGGGCGATCAGGTGATGGAGGTCGAACAGGTGTCCGCCCATCTCCAGCGCGAACACCGGCAGCGTCAGCGCCAGCCCGACCCACAGGCGCCGCGTCATGTCGCGCAGCTCGGGGCTCTCGCCGTTGTCGGCGCTGGCCACGACCGGCTCCAGCGTCATGCCGCACAGGGGGCAGCTGCCCGGGCCCATCTGGCGCACCTGCGGGTGCATCGGGCAGGTGTACTCGACCTGGCCGGGGTCACCGGCCGTGGGCTTTCGCGCCGCCTCGGGTGGCGTGGGGGCCGCAGGGTGGTGTGCGTGGTCGTGAGCCGTGTCGCCGGCAGGGTGCATGGCGCTCTCCTGTTCTGGCTCGCAGTGTCGACCCTCCGATGATGGGAAAGTCAAGCGCTTCGTCATCGAAGCAAGGTCGGCTGCGAATGCCAGCGCGGTGGCCCCGGCGGCGCGTCGCGAGAGGTCGGGAATGAACCGCGAAATGAAAAAGGGCGCCCGCAGGCGCCCTTCGTCGAAAGCCGATCGGCCTCAGTTCGCGGTCGAGAACTTGTAGTCCGTCTTCGACTTCGCGCGGATCTCGTCGCGGAACTTCGCGAGCTTCTGCTGGCCCAGGGCCTGCAGGATCTGCGGCTTCACTTCTTCGATCGACGGGACCTGCGCATCGCGCGTGTCTTCCAGCTTGATGATGTGGTAGCCGAATTGCGACTTCACCGGCTCCTGCGTCATCTCGCCCTTCTTCAGCTTGATCATCGCCTGCGAGAACTCGGGCACGTACGAACCGGGGTTGGCCCAGTCGAGGTCGCCGCCGTTCTCACCCGATCCCGGGTCCTTCGAATTCTTCTTCGCCAGGTCCTCGAACTTCGCGCCGCCCTTGATCTGCGCGATCAGGGCCTTCGCGTCTTCTTCCTTCTCGACCAGGATGTGGCGGGCGTGGTACTCGGTGCCGGCCGAACGGGCCTTGAACTTGTCGTACTCGGCCTGCACGTCGGCGTCGAGCACCGGGTTCTTCTTCTGGAAGTCGCTGAACAGCTCGCGGATCAGGATGCTCTGGCGGGCCAGCTCGAGCTGCTGCTTGTAGTCGGTGCTGTTGGTCAGGCCGCGCTTCTCGGCTTCCTGCATGAACATCTCGCGCAGCACGACTTCGTCGCGCACCTGCGCTTCGAGTTCGGCCGTGCGCGGCTGGGCGCCTTGCGGGCCGGGCTTGGTGGCTTGCACCATCAGCGCTTCGACGCGCGACTTCGGCACGGGCTTGCCGTTGACGATCGCCACGTTCTGGGCCATCGCCGCCGGCACGAGCAGGGCAGCACTGATCACCAGCATCGAGGCGTGGCGGGCAAGGGTCGACTTCTTCATGGGCTTATGGCCTTTCAACGGGGAATCGGATGGGTGCGCTATCGGGCTTGACGATCGGGGTCGCATATCGGGGTCGCAAATCGGGGGGGGGCTGCCGTGGGGCCACTGAGGGCCACCGTCACGTCTTCGGATCAGCGTTCACCCGGTGCGCGGGCCTCGATGGCAAGGGCGTGGATGCCGCGCGGAATCAAGGTTCGCAGGGCATCATATACGAGGCGGTGCCGCTTCAGACGTGACAGATCGTTGAACTGCGCGCTCACCACCTGCACGCTGAAATGCCGCCCCTCGCRCGCGCCGGCATGGCCGGCATGCAGGTGGCTGTCGTCGGTGATCGCGAGGCTTTCAGGCTGCAGGGCCTCGCGCAGCGCGGCCTCGATCTCGTGCGAACTGACGGACATGCTCAACCGCGCTCCTTCGTGGGTTCCGGGGCCGGATCGGCTGGCGGCGCGGCCTTGTCCTCATCGGGCAGGTGACGGCTCAGGTAGACGCCCTGGCCCAGCACGAACGCCAGCATCAGCCCGGTCGCGCCGAACACCTTGAAGGTGGCCCAGGTCGATTGCGTGAAGCTGTAGGCCACGTAGAGATTCAGCAGGCCCATCAGCCCGAAGAATGCGACCCATGCGAAATTCAGCCGCTGCCAGACGGCCGCCGGCAGCACCAGTTGCTCGCCCATCAGCTTCTGCGGGATGTTCTTGCCCAGCACGCTCTGGCTGAACCAGAACGCGAAGCCCATCACCCAGTACAGCACGCTGGGTTTCCACATGATGAAGGTGGCGTTGTGGAACCAGATCGTCGCACCGCCCAGCACCACCACCAGGGCCAGCGTGACCCACAGCATCGTGTGCACCTTGCGGCGCATCAGCTTCAGCGTGAGCACCTGCAGCAAGGTGGCGGCGATCACCACCAGCGTGGCCAGC
>NZ_JBFUGW010000333.1:0-6117 GCF_056402735.1 Rhizobacter sp. P3_C12 | reverse complement strand
GGGAGGCTGTGGAGCGCCAATAGGGACGGGGCGCCGGAGCTGGCTGGTTTCATGGCCCGCGTGCGCAGCACGCTTCGTGCACTGACTGTCGCCCACTGTTTGACCACAACGAACGAAGTGAGTGGAGGGAGTTTGGGCGACGGGCCATGAAACCAGTCAGCGGAGGGGAGTCTTCGCCCCCCAGGGGGCGAAGACCGCACCGGCCGGCGAGCCACAGCCTCCCCTCACGCGCCTTTGCCCAAGGACGGCGCGACGACAGCCCCATGAATGCCATGCCGCGCCAGCGATTGCGCGACGTAGCCGCTCGCCTTGGCTTGTTCGACGAAGCCGGCAAGCAGCGCGGTAGCAGCAGCACCTCGCGTCAGCGGCAGGCCCATCGCCTGCTCGATCACCATGAAGCGCCCGCGCAGCAGGCGCAGGCCGGGCAGCCGCGCGGCATCGGATTCGAGCTGCTGGCGCACGCCGGCGGCCACGTCGGCGCCTTCGGCGAGGAAGCGCTCGACGACCGCCTGCGAGGTGGGCGTGCGCATCAGCTGCGCCGCCTTCAGCTCGCGCGACAGGTACAAGTCGTAGGCACTGCCGCGGCCGACCATGATGCGGGTGCCGGCGCGGTCGACCTGCGCGTTGTCGGTCAGCGGCGAATCGTTGCGCACCAGGAAGGCGCCTTCGATCAGCACGTACGGCGCGCTGAAGCCGATGCCGTCGCTGCGCCGCGGGTCGATCGCGAAGAAGCCGATGTCGGCCCGGTCCGCCTTCACGGTGTCGACCGATTGCAGCGCGGCCTCGACGACGACCACATCCAGCGGCACG
This sequence comes from Rhizobacter sp. P3_C12, assembly GCF_056402735.1. NCBI lineage: Bacteria > Pseudomonadati > Pseudomonadota > Betaproteobacteria > Burkholderiales > Sphaerotilaceae > Rhizobacter > Rhizobacter sp. P3_C12. The sequence goes on along the minus strand of NZ_JBFUGW010000333.1, from coordinate 5,307 downwards.
CCCAGGCGTTGCGCGAGCAGCGTGGCCAGGTCGACCGACACGCCGCTCACGACACCCGCCGCATCGCGGTTGGCGAGGATCGGATTGCCGAGGTTGATGCAGGCGCGCAGCCGGCCGTGCGGGGCGAGGGCGGCCGCTGCGCCGGCGGGCAGTGCGGGTGCCGAGGTGCAGGCGCTGGCCATCACGAGGGGCGCGAGGGCGCAGGACAGTGCTGCGTGGCGACGGGTCATCGAAGAGGGCATGGGGCGGGCTCCACGGACTGAAGGCGCAGTATCGCGTCACTGAAGAGCAGTTCCTGCACCATGCCGCTGAGGCAAAATGCCGCCGATGAACGACGGCCCGACTCTCGATACCGCCGACATCGTTCAGTTCGAGGACCTGTTCCGCGACCCCGGCTACCCGCAAGAGCACCCGCTGTCCTTCGCGCTCGCGCAGAAGCAGCCGGCGATCGACGCGCTGCGCGGGCTGTTCGGCGGCAGCGCGGCGCTCGTCAGGCTGCGGTTGTGGTGCTTCCTCGAACTGGCGGCCCAGCCCCAGGGCAGGCTCTCGCGCGACGATGTCAATCAACTCTTCCATGCCGTGCTGCCCGATCCCCTCGACGCGGCACTCAAGCGCCTGCGCGACCTCGACCTGCTGGTCTGGGATGCCACCGCGCAGGATTACCACCTCTCGCCGCTCGCCCAGCAGGTGCAGGCGCTGCTCGCGCCGCTGACCGCCGCGCAGCAGGATGACGAGCTGTCCGGCCTGCTCGCGCAGGTGGCCGGCTCGCAGCAGCTCGGCCTGGTCGACGCCAGCCAGCTGCAGCACCTGCATGCGCAGCTCGCGCGGCTGCACGACGAGTTCGCCGAGGCCATCGCGAGCGGCTCCGAGGCGCGGCTGCGCCTGGCCCAGCCGCGCTTCGACCGCGCACTGAAACTGGTCGACAAGGCCGGGCAGGCGCTGTCGGCCATCATCCAGGACCACAACGACAGCCCGCGCCTGGAGCGCGCCGCCCGCGCGCTCGGGCAGGACCAGGCAAGGCTGCTGTCGATGGCCAGCCAGTTCACGCGCGCGCTGCAGCAGGCCGACCGCCAGCGCGTCACGCTGGGCAGCAGCGGGCTCACCTCGTCCGATGTGCGCAACTGGCTGCAGCACCACACCGACCTGGCGAGCCTGCTCGGCGAGGCGCTGTCTATCGGCGTGCGGCCCGTCTTCGTGACGCAGCACGACCTGCTCGACGTGGCCGAAGGTGAGTTCGAGCGCGACCGCCCCGACCCCACGCGCAGCACCGGCCTGCCGCCGCCCGCGCAGGCGGATGCCGGCACGCTCGACATCCTCAGCCTGCCGCCTGAACTGGGCGAGCTGATCGGCCTGCTCGGCCGCTGGAGCAGGGCGCCCGGCGACGYCGCCACCGCCGACCACCTGCTGGGCGAGGCCGTGCTGGGCGGGCGCTTCGCGCATGCCGCCTACCGATTGCAGCTGATGCCGCTGCTCGGCGATGCGCAGGCCCAGGCGCTGAAGAGCCCCACCGGTGAACTCGCGCGGATGCCGTGGCAGGTGGCGCTCACGCCCACGCTGCTGAAGACCACCGATCCCGAGGTCGCGCTGATCAGCGAGGGGCACCTGCAACGCAGCGGCCGCGCGCTGCCCGCCGAACCCACCCCACCCGACGCCATCCGCATTCCCGAATGAGTACTTCCCTCGACGACGCCGCCGTGCTGGCGGCCGAACTGCTCGCGCGCCGCTGGCTGCCGCGGCAGCATCCCAAGGTCAAGCGCGCACTGATCGACGCCGAGCTCTGGTCCGCCCTGCAGGAGCGGCTGGCCCAGGTCGGCCTGCGGCTGGTCGACAACCTCTACGCCGACCACATCACCGTGGCGCTGCTGCGCCCGGCCGAGAGCGCGGTGTTCGGCGAGGCCGGGCTCGACAGCCACAACAACATCGACCTGCCGCGCGACGCCGTCTCGCTGCTGATCGTGCTGTGGTCGCTGATCGTGCTGCCCAAGCGCGAACGCCAGGCCGCGCGCGCCACCAGCCTCGAATCCGACGGCCAGAACGAGATGTTCAACACCGCCCGCCCGCTGCCCGATGCCGTGAGCGTCAGCCCGGTGGTGTCGTACAAGTCGCTGCTGACCGATTTCGGCGTGCAGCTGGGCAAGAAGACACGGCTCGACGGCAACCTGAAGCGGCTCGCGAACCACGGCTTCATCGTGCACCGCGGCGACGAGATCGCCGAGGGCCCGCTGCTCGACCTGCTGCTCGACTACGACGTGCTCGCGCCGCGCATCCTCGACGGTGCGCTGCACGAGGTGCTGGGGCGGGCCCGCGGCGCGCAGGAGGCCTGACCCGATGTTCCACCTGCAATGCCTCGAACTGCTGCACTGGGACTACTGCCAGCGCCTCACGCTGCCGCTCGACGGCGCCATCATCACCGTGGCCGGCCCGAACGGCTCGGGCAAGACCACGCTGCTCGACGCGATGCGCACGCTGCTCGGCCTCGACTGCTCCGGCGGGCGCAGCTACAAGACCTACGCGCGCCATGCCAATGCCGACAGCGCCTGGCTGCGCGCCACCGTCGACAACCGGCCGCGCAACCGGCAGGCCTCGAACCGGCCCTTCGCGCGCTGCCTGCTGTATGCCGACACGGTGACGCTGGCCTGCCGCATCGAGCGCAACGGCGGCGACTGGCAGCGCCGCTACGTGATGGTCGACGGCGACGTGTCCATCGAATCGCTGGTGGAGCGCCCCGACAAGGACTGGCTCGGCATCGAGCACTGGCGGCGCCGCCTCGAAGGGGCCGGCCTGAGCCGCGCGATCGCACGCGTGCTGGCGCTCGAGCAGGGGCAGACCGACCGGCTCTGCGAGTACTCGCCGAAGGAGCTGCTGAGGCTGGTGTTCGACGTGTTCGGCGACCAGGACGTGCTGGACCGCTATGAAGACGCCCGCAACCACCAGCGCCAGCTGAGCCAGGAGGTGGAGGTCGCCGAGCGCGAGCTGGCCCATGGCCGGGCCCAGCGCGCCGAGCTGGAGGCACGCGTCAACCTCTACCAGCAGTACCAGCTGAAGCTGCGCGAGCGCGAGACGCTGAACACCGAGGTGATCCCGGTGCTGGCCTGGGCCGAGGAGCGCGAGCAGCTCGCCGGCAAGCTGCGCGAGTTGCACCGGCAGCGGCTCGAGCTGGCCCAGCAGGGGCGGCAGCGCGCACAGCTGAAGGCGCAGCTGCTGACCTTGCTCGAGGCCAGGTCGGCGGATGCCGAGCGTGTGAATACGCTGGAGCGCGAGCGCGATGCCGCCAAGCAGGCGCAAGAGGCCGCTCGCGAGGCCGAGCGCCCGTTGGAGGTGCTGGTCAAGCATGCGAAGGAGCTCGACGCGCTGGCCTCCATCGAAGGCGATGCGGGCCAGTTGCGCGAGCGGGTCCAGCAACTGGAAGCGAAGAAACAGGCGCTCGGTGCCGACTGGCAGCGATTGAGCGACCAGCGGGCCGACGCCGCGCGCGCCTTGTCGGAGCTGCAGGGGCACCACGGAGGGAAGGGCCCGCCCGACGTGGTGCGCTTCCGCAAGACCTTGAACGACGCCGGAATCGCCCACCACCTGCTGGTTGACGTGATCGAGATCACCGACGACGCGTGGCGTGCCGCCGCTGAAGGCGCGCTGCGTGGCGCGCGGTGGGTGGTGGTGCTGCAGCGCGCCGCCGACGAAGCGCAGGCGATGGCGCTGGCTGAACGCGAGCGCTATCGCCACTACGTGGTGGCCGACGCCGAAGCGGCGCCGGTCAAGCCGCCGGCAGGAAGCCTGCTGGAGGTGCTGAAGTTCAGCGCAGCGGCGCCCGGCTGGCTGTTGCGCCAGCTGGCGCACATCCAGCGCGTGGACAGCACGGCCCAGGGTGCACGGCAGGGCGGCGAATGGATCACGCCACTCGCCTACCACCGCGATGGCCGCGGCGGCCGGAGCGTGTGGGTCGACCCCGGCGATCACCAGTTCGGCGCGGCGGCGCTGGCCTCGCGCCGGCAGTCGATTGATCGAAGGCTGTCGCAGTTGGATGACCAGCTCACCCAGGTGGCGCAGGAGCAGCACGCGGTGCAGCGGCAGTTGAGCGATGCGCAGCAGGCGGCCCAGGGTCACAAGGCCGTGGAGGAGCTCGCGCGCCGCAGCGAGGAGTTCGCGCAGGCGCGCAGCGCATTGCCCGAGCTGACGCGTGTACGGATCGCGACCGGTCAGCGCTGGCAGGAGCTGGACCGGCAGTTCACTGCCGCGGTGGCCGCGCAACGCACCAGCCAGTACGACTACGAACAGGCGCAGCGCCGCCTGCAGGACAGCGAGTCGCGCAGCGCGCAGCAGCAACACGACTGGACCGAGCGCCACGACGGGCTGCGCAGCCGCATCGCCAACTCGCAGAAGGACAGGGCGCGCTTCCCCGCACGCTGGATCGCGCCGGTGCAAGTCGACGCACTGCGCCAGCGCTACGGCAATGCGACGCAGGCGAAGCTGCGCAACGAGGCCATCGAGGCCGAGCTGGCGCAGGGCCATTGGGAGACCGATGCCAGCGTCGAGGAGAAGCTGACGCTGATGACGGCCGCCGTGCGACAGCAGGAAGGCCAGCTCGGCGATCGCAAGGCCAGCAACGAGGCGGCGCGCGTGGCGGTCGACAACGCCCGCGCACGCTACATCGACGTGCTGCGCGCCACGGTGCGGCGCTACCGCAAGAACATCACCGAGCTCGGCCAGCTGGCCGGCGTGGAGGTGAACGCCGACCTGCCGCACCTCGACAACGACGACACCGTGCTGAAGCAGGCCGAGCTGAAGGTGCACTTCAACTTCGACGGCAAGGGCAGCATCGGGCTGAACGACGGCGAGGCCTCGGGCGGCCAGCAGGTGATCAAGTCGCTGATCCTGCTGGTGGGCTTGATGAAGGACGACGAGACGACCGGCGGCTTCGTCTTCATCGACGAGCCGTTCGCCCACCTGGACGTGCGCAACATCCAGCTGGTGGGGCACTTCCTGAAATCAACGCGTGCGCAGTACGTGCTGACCACGCCGATCACGCACAACGTGGAGGTGTTCGAGCCGGCCGACATCACGCTGGTGACCTCGAAGAAGCAGAAGGGCGCGCGCTGGGCCCCGCCGATCGGCGTGCTGCAGCGGCGGCAACCGGTGTCGCCGATGCCATGACGGGCGAGGTGGTCACGCGCTACCCGGCCGCGAAGCTCAGGGAGCGGCGCGTCRAGGCCTCGGCGCCGCCGGCTGCGCTGCCGCTGCTGGGCCTGCCGCAGCGCGAGATGCTGACGCGCTGGGCGCGTGCGGACAGCCTGACGCGGCAGTGGCTGCCGC
>NZ_JBFUGW010000332.1:0-6119 GCF_056402735.1 Rhizobacter sp. P3_C12 | reverse complement strand
CGACGGCCTCGCGCTGCGCACGGTCGCCCCGCGCCCGCTGAAGCCGGGCCAACTGCGCATCCAGGTCCACGCCGCCGGGCTGAACTTCCGCGACGTGCTGCTCGCGCTCGGGGTCTACCCCGGCACCGGCATTCCCCTTGGCGCCGAATGCGCCGGCATCGTCAGCGAGGTCGGCTCGGCCGTCGAAGGCTGGCGCGTCGGCGAGCGCGTGTTCGGGTTCGTGCACGACAGCATGGGCAGCGAGGCGCTCGCGCCGGCCGCCTTCGTCGCGCGCGTCCCGCCGGGCCTGTCGAACGAGCAGGCGGCCGCGCTGCCGGTCGCCTTCCTGACAGCGCACCACGGCCTGTTCGGCATCGCCGGCCTCAGGCGCGGCCAGCGTGTGCTGATCCATGCCGGCGCGGGCGGCGTCGGCCTCGCCGCGGTGCAGCTCGCGCTGCGCGCCGGTGCCGAGGTGTACGCCACGGCCGGCTCGCCCGAGAAGCGTGCCCACCTGCTCGCGATGGGCGTGCGCGCGGTGATGGATTCGCGCAGCACCTCGTTCGCCGCCGAGCTGATGCGCGCGACCGGCGGGGCCGGCGTCGACGTGCTGCTGAACTCATTGGCCGGCGACTTCATCCCGGCCGGGCTCGGCGTCGTCGCACCCGGCGGCTGGTTCCTCGAACTCGGCAAGCGCGACATCTGGACGGCCGAGGCCGTCGCGCAGGCCTGCCCCGGCATCCACTACGAGGCCTATGACCTGGGCGATGCGGCCTACGCCGAGCCGCGCCTGCTGCGCCCGATGCTGACCGAGCTGCAGGCCGGCCTGCAGGACGGCAGCCTGCAGCCGCTGCCGGTCACGGTGTTCGATGTCGCGCAGGCCGCCGACGCCTTCCGCCACATGGCGCAAGCGAAGCACATCGGCAAGATCGTGCTGCGCCTGCCGGTGGCCGGGGCGTTCGAGGTCCGCGCCGAGGCCTGCTACCTCGTCACCGGCGGTCTCGGTGCGCTCGGCCTGCACACCGCGCGCTGGCTGCAGCGCTCGGGCGCGCGCCAGATCGCGCTGCTCGGCCGCCACGCGCCGTCGCCCGAGGCGGCGCAGGCGATCCACGAGATCGAGGCGGCCGGCGCGCAGGTGCGTTGCTTTGCTGCCGATGCCGGCGACGCCGCCGCGCTGCAGCGCGTGCTGGACACCCTGGCGCGCGAGATGGCGCCGCTGCGCGGCGTCGTGCACGCGGCTGGCACGCTCGACGACGGCATTGCGCTGCGCCAGGACTGGCCGCGCTGTGCCGCGGTGCTGCACAACAAGGCGCAGGCGGCCCGGCACCTGCACGCGGCGACGCGCACGCTGCCGCTGGATTTCTTCGTGATGTATTCGGCCGCCGGCCTGCTGCTCGGCGCGCCGGGGCAGTGCGCCTATGCGGCCGCCAATGCCGAGCTCGATGCGCTGGCGCGCCTGCGCCGCACGCAGGGCCTGCCGGCGCTGAGCGTCGCCTGGGGCGTGTGGGGCCAGGGCGGCATGGCGACGCAGCTCGCCGCCGGCGGCCACGACCCCTGGCGCGAGCGCGGCCTGGCGCCGATCGAGCCGGCGCACGGCCTCGAGCAGCTGGCGCAGCTGCTGCGCGAGGGCGCGGTGCATGCCGCGGTGCTGCCGATCGACTGGCCGCGCTTCATCGCGACGCTGCCGGCCGGCGTCGACCCGGCCTTCTTCGACGACGTGGTGCCGCGTACGGCGGCGCCGGCCGCGCCGGCCGCCGAGCCGCAGGCAGCGCCCGCCACGGCGCTGTCGCGCCTGCAGGCGATGCCGGCCGGCCAGCGCGCCGCGGCGCTCGCGGCCCACCTGGTCGAGCGTGCGTTGCACGTGCTGGGCCTGGACGCCGGCACGCCGGTCGACCCGAAGACGCCGCTGAAGGACCTGGGCCTCGATTCGCTGATGGCGGTGGAACTGCGCAACGCGCTGACCCGCTCGATCGGCCGGCCGCTGTCGGCGACGCTGTTGTTCGACTATCCGACGCTGGCCGCGCTGACCGCGCACCTGATGCGCCTGCTCGGCCTCGACGAGCCGGCGCCGGCCGAGCCCGCGGCCATCGACACCCGGGCCGATGCGCTGCACGATCTGAGCGACGAAGAAGCCGAAGCCCTGCTGCTGCAAGAACTGGGAGATCCCCGATGACCGACCCGCGCGATGAAGCGCTGAGCCCCGTCAAGCGCGCGCTGCTCGAGATCCGCGAGCTGAAGGCCGAGCTCGCGCGCTCGAACGCCGCGTTGCACGAGCCGATCGCGATCATCGGCATGGCGATGCGGCTGCCGGGCGGCGTGGTCGATGCGGCCGGCTTCGCCGAGCTGCTGTGGTCGGGCACCGATGCGATCGGCCCGATCCCCGCCGAGCGCTGGAACCTCGACGCGCTCTACGACGCCGATGCCGATGCGCCCGGCAAGATGACGACGCGCTTCGGCGGCTTCGTCGACGGCGTCGACCGCTTCGATGCCGAGTTCTTCGGCATCTCGCCGCGCGAGGCCGCCAGCATGGACCCGCAGCAGCGGCTGCTGCTCGAGGTGGCCTGGGAGGCGCTCGAAGACGCCGGCCATGCGCCGGGCGAGCTCGCGGCCACGCCGGCCGGCGCGCGCACCGGCGTGTACCTCGGCATCAGCAACAACGACTACGGCCGCGCGCTGTACCGGCACCCCGAGCTGATCGACCCGTACTTCGCGACCGGCAATGCGGCCAGCGTCGCGTCGGGGCGGCTGTCGTACTTCCTCGGCGTGCACGGGCCGGCGGTCGCGGTCGACACCGCGTGCTCGTCGTCGCTGGTCGCGCTGCACCAGGCCTGCCAGGGGCTGCGGCTGAACGAGTGCGAGATCGCGCTGGCCGGCGCGGTCAACCTGATCCTGACGCCCGAGATGAACATCAACTTCTCGAAGGCCCGGATGATGGCGCCGGACGGGCGCTGCAAGACCTTCGATGCCGCGGCCGACGGCTACGTGCGCGGCGAGGGCTGCGYGGTGCTGGTGCTGAAGCGCCTGGCCGATGCGCAGGCCGCCGGCGACCGCGTGCTGGCCGTGGTGCGCGGCAGCGCGCTGAACCAGGACGGCCGCAGCGGCGGCCTGACCGCGCCGAACGGCCCGGCACAGGAGGCGGTGATCCGCGCCGCKCTCGCCGCGGCCCGGGTCGAGGCGCGGCAGATCGGCTATGTCGAGGCGCACGGCACCGGCACGCCGCTGGGCGACCCGATCGAACTCGGGGCGCTGTCGGCCGTGCTCGGCAGCGGGCGCGATCCGGCGCAGCCGCTGCGCGTCGGCTCGGTCAAGACCAACATCGGCCACCTGGAGGCCGCGGCGGGGCTGGCCGGCGTGATCAAGGTGGTGCTGTCGCTGCAGCGCGCGCAGATCCCGCCGCACCTGCACTTCACGCAGGGCAACCCGCACATCGACTGGAACTGGCCGGTGCAGGTGCCGACGCAGGCGACCGACTGGCCGGAGATCGACGGCCGCCGGCTCGCCGGCGTCAGCTCGTTCGGCTTCAGCGGCACCAATGCGCACGTGATCCTGGAAGCCGCCCCGCTGCCATCGCTGGCGGCCCCGCCGGCCGGCCCGCTGCGGCCGGCCCACCTGCTGGTGCTGTCGGCGCGCGACGAGGCGGCGTTGCTCGACCTGGCGCGCCGCCACGAGGCGCGGCTGCTGCAACTCGATGAGAGCGTCGAGGCGGCCGACCTGTGCTTCAGCGCGAACACCGGCCGCTCGCATTTCTCGCACCGCGTCGCACTCACCGGGGCGAGCGTCGACGAGCTGCGCGCCGGCCTGGCCGGCTTCCTCGCCGGCAGCGACGACCCCGCCATCGCGCGCGGCACGCTCGAAGGCGCGGCGCGGCCGCAGGTCGCCTTCCTGTTCACCGGGCAGGGCGGGCAGTACGCCGGCATGGGCCGCGCGCTGTACGACAGCGCGCCGGTGTTCCGTGCCGCGATGGACGCCTGCAACGCCGCCGCGGCGCCGCTGCTGCCGCGGCCGCTGCTCGACGTGATCTTCACGCCGGCCGGCGGCCATTCGCCGATCAACGAGACGGTGTGGGCGCAGCCGGTCAACTTCGCGATCGAGGTGTCGCTGGCCGCGCTGTGGCGGTCGTGGGGCATCGAGCCGGTCGCGCTGCTCGGGCACAGCCTCGGCGAATACGCGGCCGCCTGCGTGTCGGGCATGCTGTCGCTCGAAGACGGCATCCGGTGCGTGATCGAACGCGGCCGGCTGACGCACGAGCTGCCGGCCGACGGTGCGATGGCGGCGGTGTTCGCGCCCGAGGCCGTCGTGCAGGCCGAGTTGGCGAACGGCCCTGCCGCGCTGACGATCGCCGCCTACAACGGCCCCGAGCATTTCGTCATCAGTGGCCCGCGCAATGCGGTCGATGCGGCGACGCAGCGGCTCGAGGCAGCCGGCGTGCGCGTCAAGCTGCTGCGCGTGCCGCATGCGGCGCATTCGGCGCTGATCGAGCCGGTGCTGCCGGCCTACCGGCGCGTGCTGGAGACGGTGACGTTCCATGAGCCGCGCATCGCGCTGGTCTCCAACGTCAGCGGCGCACCGGCCGGCGCGGCCGAGATCGGCCGCGTCGACTACTGGCTCACGCACATGCGCCAGCCGGTGCGCTTCGCGCAGGCGCTGCAGGGCCTGCTGGCGCAGGGCATCACGCATTTCATCGAGGTCGGGCCGCACCCGGTGCTGCTGGGGATGGGGGCCGAGTGCGTTGGTGCAGGCGGTGAAGCGGGCGCGGCAGTCGAATGGCTGCCGTCGCTGCACCGTGAGCGCTCCGACTGGACCGACCTGCTCGCCAGCCTGCAACGCCTGTACGTGGCGGGCGCCGACGTGAACTGGGCGGCGTTCGACGCGCCGTATGGCCGCAGCCGCGTCGCGCTGCCCACGTATCCGTTCCGTGCGCGGCGGCATTGGATGGACGTCGTCGGCGAGCGTCCGGAAAGCCCCGCGCCGGCGGTCGATGCGGCGCAGCGCTGGTCGCGCGTCAGCACCGCGCTGTCGCGCCAGGCCGAGCGCGGGCCGCTGGACCTGAACGCTTCCTCGTACCCGGCCAAGTGGGAGTGCCTGGCGCGCGTGACGAGCGCGCATGCGGCGCACACGCTGCGCGAGGCGGGCCTGTTCCTTTCAGCCGGCGAATCGCACACGCTCGACGGCCTGATGCAGCGCAGCGGCATCGGCGCGAGCTACCGGCACCTGGTGTCGCGCTGGCTCGACAGCCTGGTGACGGGGGGCACGCTGCGGCGCGCCGGCGAGGCCTTCGTCGCCGATCAAGCCCTTGCCGAGCCACCGCTGGCCGCGCTGTGGGCCGAGGCCGAGCGCCTGTTCGCCGACAACCAGCCGCTGCTCGCCTACGTGCGCCACTGTGGCTCGCTGGTGGCGCCGGTGCTGCTGGGCCGCGAGAGCCCGCTCGAGACCTTGTTCCCCGGCGGCTCGTTCGAGCTCGCCGAGAACCTCTACGAACGCTCGGCGACGATGCGCTACATCAACGGCCTCGCGGCCGCCGCCTTCGAGACGCTGGCCGCCAGCGTGCCGGCGGGCCGTTCGCTGCGCGTGCTGGAGGTGGGGGCCGGCACCGGTGGCACGAGCTCCGCGGTGCTTGCGGCCTTGCCCGCCGACCGCGCGCAGTACCACTTCACCGATGTCTCCGACGTGTTCCTCGATCGGGCCCGCGAGCGCTTCGCGGCCTGGCCGTTCCTGCGCTTCGGCCGCTTCGACATGGACGCCGATCCGCAGGCCCAGGGCTTCGCGCCGGGCAGCGTGGATGCGATCGTGTCGGCCAATGCGGTGCATGCGAGCAAGGACCTGCGCGTCGCGCTGAAGCGGCTGCGCGCGCTGCTCGCGCCGGGCGGCATGCTGGTGCTGGTCGAGTCGACGACGCACCTGCCGTGGTTCGACATGACGACCGGCCTGATCGAAGGCTGGCAGCACTTCGCCGACGACCTGCGCGGCGACAACCCGCTGCTGCCGCCGGCGCGCTGGCTCGAGGCCTTGCGCGATGCCGGCTTCGACGAGGCCGGCGCCTGGCCGCCCGCCGGCTCGCCGGCCGAGGTGCTGGGCCAGCATGTGATCGTCGCGCGCGTGCCGGGCGATGCGGTGGGCGCCGCGGCGTCTGCGGAGGCGGCGGC
>NZ_JBFUGW010000331.1:0-6142 GCF_056402735.1 Rhizobacter sp. P3_C12 | reverse complement strand
GGACGCGGGCGCGGCGTGTAGCCGGGCTGCTGCGGTTGCTGTTGCGGACTCTGCTGCTGCGGAGCCTGCCCCAGCTGGGGTTGCTGCGGCTGTTGCGGCTGCTGCGCCACCGGCGTGCCCGGCCGCTCCGRCCGGCCCCAGCCACCCTCGCCGCGGCCGTTGTTCTCGCCGCGGCCGTTGTTGTCACCGCGCCCGTTGTTGTCGCGCCCGTTGTCGCGCCCGTTGTCGCCACGGCCTGCGTTGTTGCCGGGCACGAGCGTGCTGCCCAGGTTGCTGCCGTTGTTCTCGCGTCGCCCCGGCGGCGGCGGAACGGGCTGCCGCGCGTCCGGCGCGAAGCTGACGCGGCCGGTGCGCGGGTCCTCCACACGCCGCCCACCGGCCTCGCCGCGCGCAGGCATCGGCATCGGCACCGGCGCGTCGACGCGTGGCCGTTCGCGCCCCATGTCGCGCAGCACGCGGTCGTTGACACGCGTCATCGCCGGCGCCACCGGCTGGCGGCGCTCCATCACCACCGCCGGCACCACGGTCACCGCATGCGGCATGCCGCGGTTGATGTAGTGCGTCTGCTGCACCACCGCCCCCGGGCTGTTGATGATGTTCGTGACGTTGGTGATGTTGGTCACGTGGGTCACGTTGACGTTGCGGATGTAGCGCGGGCTGACGCGGTAGCCCGGCACGTAGACCTCGCGCGGCGCGAGCGGGAACCAGCCGACCGACGGCGAGTTGCCGACCGAGATCGACAGGCTCAGGTTCGGCCCGCCCACCCACGCCACCAGCGCCGGCGCATACACCGGCCGTGCGATGTAGGTGCCCGGCGTCCAGCACCAGGCGCTGCGGTGCCACACCCAGCGGCCGTAGTGGAACGGCGCGAAGCCCCAGGGCGCGTCGTCGACCCAGGTCCAGCCCCATGGGTTCACCCAGGCCCAGTGGCCCATGCGGTACGGCGCCCAGTCGGGGGCCACGTTGCGCGGGATCCAGATCGCACCGTAGTCGGGGCTCTGCTCCCAGCGGCCATAGCGGTCCAGGTCTTCGACGCCGGTCATCTCGGGCGAGACGTAGCGGGTCGAGACGCTGCGCTCCTCGCGCTGGTCGAGCGAGGCCACCCAGTCGGAGAACGGGTCGCGCACCGGGTCGGTGATGCTGTACTGCGTCGGCGCCTCGGGCTTGTCGCGCCAGAACTCGGCACGCTGGTTGGGCAACACCGTCAACGCGGTGCGGTCGCCTTCGAACTGCGCCTGGCCGCTCACCACCGTGACCTGGCTGGTGTCGTCGACGCGGTCGAAGCGGTAGCTGCCGGTGCGGTCGGTGCGAAAGCGCCCTTCCCCGGTCGCCACGCCGAATTCAGTAGCCGCCTCGCGGGTGCGCAGCCGCGCCGAGAGGCTGCCGCTCAGCAGTTGCAGGCTCAGGTGGTTGTCGTCGAGTTGCAGCACCTCGACCTCGGTGTTGGCGGCGATGCGCAGCGTGGTGGAGCCGATGCGGATCTCGGCGCGGCCGTCCTTCTCGGTCGACAGCCGATCGCCGGTGGTGACCGGCCGGTTGCGCGCCGCGGCGATCCATTCGGCGCTCTCGGGGGCGTAGACCCAGACCGCGCCGTCGACCTCGGAGAGCCGGCCGACACGGCCCGGCGGGTCTTCGTCGGCGGCCCGCGCGGGCTGCGCGAACAGCGCCAGCACGGAGATCAGCATCAGGCCGATCATCAAGCCCAGCCAGCGTGCAGACCGGGCGCCCATGCGGGCGGATGTAGCGATTCGGGTGCTGTTCGGCACGGCGAGCTCCTCACGTTGCATGGTCACGGTCCGGTGGGACCGCGCGGAACCGGTGAGGTTCCAGCGGGCACAACGTGTCAGACCGTGACGCCGCTGACCGCAGAAACCTTTCTTCGCAAAGCAGCCGAAGAAAAGCCGTCAGTCGTCGTCGTTCGGGTCCAGGTCCGGGAACAGCACGCTGGTGAAGCCGAATTGGCTGAAATCCTCGATCCGTGTGGGATAGAGCTTGCCGATCAGGTGATCGCACTCATGCTGCACGACGCGGGCATGGAAGCCCTCGGCCTCGCGGTCGATCAGGTTGCCCTGCGGATCGAGGCCGGTGTAGCGGATGCGCGCATGGCGCGGCACCATGCCGCGCAGCCCCGGCACCGACAGGCAGCCTTCCCAGCCCGCTTCCCGCAGATCGGACAGCGGCACGATCGTCGGGTTGATCAGCACCGTCTCCGGCACCGCGGGCGCATCGGGGTAGCGCGTGTTGTTCTTGAAGCCGAAGATCACCAGCTGCAGGTCGACGCCGATCTGCGGCGCCGCGAGCCCGGCTCCGTTGGCATGGTGCATCGTGTCGAACATGTCGTCGATCAGCTGCTGCAGCTCGCGGCTGCCCAGTTGCTCGCGCGGCACCGGCGGCGCAATGCGCAGCAACCGGGGGTCGCCCATCTTGAGGATCTCGCGCACGGTCATCGGTCAGCGTCCTTTGCAAAGTCGTCGCATCGACCCCGCATTGTCGTGAATCGCGCGCCGCCCTGCCGGCGTGTGCTATTTTCCAGGCGCTCGGTGCGTTCTCGCACGACACCCTCGATGGCCCTGCTGCGCTTCCTTCGCCTTGCCCTGCTCGCCGGGTCGGTCCTGCTGACCCCGCAGCTGTGGCTCGCGCATGCGCTGTCGCACGGGCTGCCCGCGCCCGGGCACGCGCAGGCCGGCAAGGAGCGGCAGACGCAGACCGACAAGGTCTGCGACGCCTGCCTCGCGTTCGCGCAACTCGATGCGGCGATGCCGGCGCACTTCGACTGGACGGCGCCCGCCGACGCCAGACCACCGGCCGACCCCTTGCCGCCCGATGCGCGGGACGGCGCCACGCCGGTCACCACCCGCGCCCGCGGCCCGCCGACGCTGCACGCCTGATCCGTCTCCGCTGCCGGCGCGCCCCTGGGCCGTGCCGGTGCTCGATCACCCGCAGACCGTCTGCAGGACGCACCCCATGCACCTCCACCGCACCTGGGCCGCCGGCCTGGGCTCCTCGCTGGGCCTGGCCGCCGCGCTGGCCTGGCCCCCGAACGCGCTCGCCGACCCGGCATCAGACGTCGAGCAGCTGAAGAAAGACATCGCCGACCTGCGCCAGTCCTACGAGGCCCGGTTGCAGGCGCTGGAGCAGAAGCTGCAGCAACTGCAGCAGGCCGCACCCGCCGCAGCGCCGGCGGAAGCGCCACCGCCCGCTCCGGCCCCCGCTGCAACCACTTCGGCCTCGGCCTTCAACCCGGCGATCTCGCTGATCCTCAACGGCACCTACGCCAACCTGTCGCAGGACCCGGCGCGCTACCGCATCCAGGGCTTCATGCCCTCGGGCGGCGAGGTCGGGCCCGGCAAGCGCAGCTTCCAGCTCGGCGAGTCCGAGCTCGGCTTCGCGGCGACGATCGATCCGACCTTCAGCGGCCACCTGACCTTCTCGCTGACCGGCGACGACAGCGTCAGCGTCGAAGAAGCGGTGTTCGAGCGCCAGGGCCTGTTCGACGGCGCCACGCTGAAGGGCGGGCGCTTCCTGTCGTCGATCGGCTACCTGAACAGCCAGCACGCGCATGCCTGGGATTTCGTCGATGCACCGCTCGCCTACCAGGCCTTCTTCGGCGGCCCGCTGAAGACCGACGGGCTGCACCTGCACTGGCTCGCGCCAACCGAGCGCTTCGTCGAACTCGGCGCCGAGATCGGTTCCGGCGCCACCTTCCCCGGCAACGACACCGGCCGCAACGGCATCGGCTCGGCCGCGCTGTTCGCGCACGTCGGCGACGACCTCGGCGAGAGCGCGAGCTGGCGCGCCGGCCTGTCATACCTGCGCCAGCGTGCGCAGGACCGGCGCTACGACGACCTCGACGCGAACGGCGACGACCACGGCGCCTCGTTCAGCGGCCGCAGCAAGACCTGGGTGGCCGACGCGATCTACAAATGGGCGCCCGGTGGCAACGCAACGCGCGAGAACCTGAAGCTGCAGGGCGAGTATTTCCGCCGCACCGAAGACGGCACGCTCGCCCAGGCCGCGGCGATCGGCGGCTTCAGCAGCACGCAGAGCGGCTGGTACCTGCAGGCGGTGTATCAGTTCATGCCGCAGTGGCGGGTCGGTGCGCGCTACGACCGCCTCGACGCCGGCAGCCTCGCGATCGGCCTGGTCGACAACGGCACGGTGAGCGCTGCCGACCTGCCGGTGCTGCAGCGCGCCAAGCCGACGCGCAGCACGCTGATGGTCGACTACTCGCTGTCGGAATTCAGCCGCTTCCGGCTGCAGCTCGCCAGCGACCGCAGCCGCGGCGAGGCGAGCGACCGGCAGCTCTTCCTCCAATACATCATGAGCCTCGGCGCCCATGGGGCCCACTCGTTCTAGGACACCGCATGAATCCCTTTCTGAAGACCCTGGCACTCGCCGCCCTCACCGGTGCTGCGCTGCACGCGCAGGCCGCGCTGAACGTCGTCGCCTGCGAGCCCGAATGGGCCGCCCTCGCGAAGGAACTCGGCGGCGACAAGCTCAACGTGTCGTCGGCCACCACCGCGCTGCAGGACCCGCATCACATCGAGGCCCGGCCCAGCCTGATCGCGCGCGTGCGTGGCGCCGACCTGCTGGTGTGCACCGGCATGGAGCTGGAGATCGGCTGGCTGCCGGTGCTGATCCAGCAATCGGGCAACGCGAAGCTCTCGCCGGGCGCGCCGGCGATGTTCGAGGCCGGCCGCTTCGTCACGCCGCTGGAGGTGCCGACGCGGCTGGACCGCGGCGACGGCGACGTGCACGCGCAGGGCAACCCGCACATCCAGCAGGATCCGCGCAACATCGCGAAGGTGGCAGCCGCGCTCGGCGCACGGCTCGCGCAGCTCGACGCCGCCAACGCGGCCACCTACCAGCAGCGCCTGCAGGACTTCAACACCCGCTGGGCCGCGGCGCTGCAGCGCTGGGAAGCGCAAGCGAAGCCGCTGAAGGGCGTGGTGGTGGTCGCGCACCACAAGAACATGGGCTACCTGTGGAACTGGCTCGGCGTGCGCGAGATCGCGACGCTGGAGCCGAAGCCCGGCGTCGAGCCGAGCGCGGGGCACCTCACCGAGCTGAGCGCGCTGCTCGCGCAGCAGCCGGCGAAGATGGTGGTGCGGGCCGCGTACGAAGACCCGCGCGCATCGAAATGGTTGTCGGAGCACGCGAAGATCCCGGCCGTCGCGCTGCCGTTCACCGTCGGCGGCACCGACAAGGCGGGCGACCTGTTCGGGCTGTTCGACAGCAGCATCGCGCTGCTGCTGGAGGCCGCAAAGATGGACAACACCAAATGACGGTGGCACCGATCGATTTCGCGATCCTCGCGCCGGCGCTCGCGGCCGGGCTGCTGGTCGTCGCGACGCACGTGCCGCTGGGCGCGCAGGTGCTGCGCAAGGGCATCGTCTTCATCGACCTCGCGATCGCGCAGATCGCGGCACTCGGCGTGATCGTCGCCGGCCTGCTCGACATCGACCCGGGCGGCTGGCAGGTGCAGGTGGCCGCAGCGCTCGCCGCGCTGGCCGGCGCGCTGCTGCTGACCTGGACCGAGAAGAAATGGCCCGACGTGCAGGAGGCGCAGATCGGCGTGCTGTTCGTGCTGGCCGCGACCGCCGGCATCCTGCTGCTGGCGAAGAACCCGCACGGCGGAGAACACCTGCGCGACCTGCTGGCCGGGCAGATCCTGTGGGTCAGCTATGCGCAGCTCGCGATCCCGCTGGTCGCGACGCTCGCGATCCTCGGGTTGTGGTTCGGCGCGCGTGCGTTGGTGGAGCGGGCCGGCTTCTACCTGCTGTTCGCGCTGGCCGTCACGGTGTCGGTGCAGCTGGTCGGCGTGTACCTGGTGTTCGCGACGCTGATCGTGCCGAGCCTGGGCACGCGCAAGCACCGCGAGGCGCGGCGGCTGCCGCTGGCGTATGCGATCGGCGTGCTGGGATACGCGATCGGGCTCGCGCTGTCGTCGGCCTTCGACCTGCCGGCCGGCGCGTTGATCGTGTGGTGCCTGGCCTTGCTCGCGATGGCGGTGCACGCCGCGGCGCCCGCCCCGTCAGGCCAGCAAGGCGCGTAGCGCCGCCTCGTCGATCACCTCGACGCCCAGTTCGCGCGCCTTCTCGAGCTTGCTGCCGGCCTCTTCGCCGGCGACGACGTAGTGCGT
>NZ_JBFUGW010000330.1:0-6185 GCF_056402735.1 Rhizobacter sp. P3_C12 | reverse complement strand
GCCCAGGTGATGGCTCAGCTCGCCACCCAGCGCCCGCTCGATCAGCGCCTTCTTGAACGCCATCGACGCTTCCGCTATCGCCTCGGCCGTCATCGGCCCTTGAGTGAATTGATCCAGCAGTTCCTTCGGGATCTTCGGCAGCGCCGCCGTCCTCGCAGCGATCGCCTCGTTCTTCGTCTTCGTCTTGCTTGGCATACATGCTCCTGGTCGTCATGCTATGCCTCGCACACAAAATTACTGACAGGCTCATGATTGAGGCCCACACGCTCACATCTGCAACAACGGAATGGCGCAATGCACATCTACGGCTACGAGACAACCGACCAACCGATCGACACCATCATCCCCGCGTCGCTCGCGGAGGTCACCCTGAACGCCACACCCGAGGAACTGCGCGCGATCGCCGAGTTCCTGCTTCACTGCGCAGACGAGATGGATCGAATGGGAAAGGAGTTCGACCACATTCACTTGGCCGATCGAAAGAGAGAGTTCGAGACCTCGCCGCATCTCGTCGTGGCGCGTGGATAGCAGCAGGCTCGATCATGGACGTGCCTGACCGGTGAACACCGCCAATTGCGCGGCGAACGCTCGCTGGTAGGCAGGCCGCGCCTCAGCGCGGGCCACATAGGCGGCAAGCCGCGCGTAGTCGCCGAGCATCCCCGACGGCCGCAACCTCAGCAGCACCGCGACCATCATCAGGTCACCGACGCTGAACGCACCATCGAGCCACTCCGCATCGCCCAGTCGATCGGACAACTCGCCCAACCGGACACGCACACGCTCCACGACGAGAGGCAGTCGCTCGTCGTACCAGGGCTTGTCGCGCTCCAGCAGCTTGGCGTTCTGGAACTCGATGATCGGCAACTCCACCGTGTTGACCGCGGCAAACATCCAGGTGATCGCACGGGCCCGCGCATTCGCGTCGGCAGGCAGCAGGCCCGCATGGTGCTCTGCAATGTGGAGCACGATGCCGCCCGACTCGAACAGCACCAGATCGTCTTCCTGGTAGGTCGGGATCTGCCCGAAGGGATGAAGCGCGCGATGCGCCGGCGCCTTCATCGCCGCGAAGGAAAGCAGGCGGACCTCATAAGGCTGCCTTGCCTCCTCGAGCGCCCAGCGAACCCGCATGTCGCGCGCGAGCCCCTTGCCGCGGTCAGGCGACGATTCAAAGGCAGAAATGGTCGGGATCATGTCGATGTCTCCTCTTGAGAACTGGACCTTCAAGGTCCGATCACAGACTCGACGTTCGAGGCAGACCTGAATCGACATCACCGCACACCGCACGCGGATCGACCGCGCCATCCGCCGGGCCCGGGCCCGCATGCGCTGTCTGATGCGCCATGCCCCAATGGCGGATCGCCTCCGCCACCGGCAGCACCGAGCGCCCATGCGGCGTGAGCGCGTAGTGCACGACGGCCGGCACCGGCCCGCTGCGCTCCCGGCTCACGAGGCCATCGGCCTGCATCTCGCGCAGCTGTTGCGCCAGCACCTTGGCCGAGACGTCCGGCAGGCTGCGCCGCAGCGCGGCAAAGTGCCGCGGGCCGTCTGACAGCCGGTACACGACGAACAGCTTCCAGCGCCCGCCGATGGCGGCCAGCGCAGCCGTCAGCGCGCAGCCCGGAATCGCGTTGGCACGTGCAACGCGCGGACGGTTACCTGCAGGTGCCTTCTTGGCGGTGTCCATGGTGCTGGCTAGAGTGCGCCCCAGTGTAGTCACCCTCACCGCCGGAGGCCTTGCCACCATGGTCCAGTTGCCCACCCGTTCGATCTCGTACGGCATCGCCGGCGTGCTGGCGCTCCTCGGCGCGTGCGCCGTGCCTGCGCCACCTTCGACCGCACCGGTCGACACCGCGCGGGCCATCCCCGCGACACCGGTCGGTTCGCCGCATGATTTCGACTTCGAACACGGCCGCTGGCACACGCAGCTCCGGCGCCGCCTGCAACCGCTGAGCGGATCCGATGCCTGGGCGGAGTACGCCGGCACGACCGTCGTGAGCCCGGTGCTGGGCGGCCGCGCGAACCTCGCCGAACTCGACGTCTCCGGATCCGCAGGGCGCATCCAGGGGCTGTCGCTGCGGCTCTTCGACACGACACTCAAGCGGTGGACGCTCAACT
Source organism: Rhizobacter sp. P3_C12 (assembly GCF_056402735.1). Classification (NCBI taxonomy): domain Bacteria; kingdom Pseudomonadati; phylum Pseudomonadota; class Betaproteobacteria; order Burkholderiales; family Sphaerotilaceae; genus Rhizobacter; species Rhizobacter sp. P3_C12. The sequence goes on along the minus strand of NZ_JBFUGW010000330.1, from coordinate 4,070 downwards.
TCTCCAACGCCGCATCCGGCACGCTCGCCATCCCGATGACAGGCGGATTCGGCAGCACCCCGCGCGGCGTTTTCTACAGCGCGGAGGAATTCAACGGCCGGCCCGTGCTCGTGCGCTTCGTCATCGAATCGACCAACGCCGACAGCTGCCGCTTCGAGCAGGCGTTCTCGGCCGACGGAGGCGCGACATGGGAGATCAACTGGATCGCGGTGGATACGAGGGCGTGAGTCGGGCCAGCAGCGGTTCGCTGCATCGGCGATGTCATGGGCACGACGCCAGGAACAGCAGCCGTCGTGCGCGACGGCACCAATGGCTGCTCGTGCAATCTGCGAAATAGAGCTATCGACCCGTTGCAGTCCTTCGCTACGCAAACCTCACCGCTCAAAAGCAGACGCCGAGCTTGATGCTAAACGTCACGGTAGTCAGCCAAAGCTTGTGCCTCCAGCAGCCTGACAAAGTCATTCTTCAGGGCGACGTAAGCATGGATGTCGTTGCCGCATTCGGCAACGGCGTGGTGTTTGACGACAGCGTACGCGTCCCGGATCTCGTCGTTCGCTCGCAAGAAGTCGCGCAACGCAAGATGGCGACGGACGTCGTGTGACCCCGTTCGAAATGCATGGACTTGATGCGTCCTTTCTGAGAGGCCCTTGACGAAGTAGCGACGCCCAGGAATCCCATTCTCGCCGCGCGACTCGTATCCAAGCTCTCGAAAAGCTCTGGTATGAGAGTCGAGTCGTTCGACATACGGCACCTCGACGAGGATGTCGATGACCGGCTTCGCAGCCAGCCCCCAAACCGCGGTGCTGCCAATGTGGTGGATGCGTGCATCCGGTCCAAGAAGGCCCGCGAGCGCTTTCTGCTCATGCGCAAACATGCCTGCCCACAGCGGACTGAACGGCACGATCTCAATCGTTCTCTTGTCCAATAGGTCACCTAAACGGCTCGAAACTGCCTCACGCCGGAGGGTGCGCTGGTGGCCGGCAGATCCTGGCCGATTATTGCCGGCCGGCCGCTGCGCCTCCTCGGCAGTAGCGACCCGTTGCGGACATTGCATGCGTCAGATTCGGCTCTTCGAAGCCGCTATTCATTCAAAGCTTGGAACTGAGGTCGGCAAACGCCGTCACCTCGCTTCTCTGACGAAGACAAGTCTTTGCACCTGGGAAGTCGTTGAACAATCGTTCGTGACCGGAGTGCGAGCTTGAGCCTTCTCGCGTTCTGTAAGTCTCGGACCAGCTGAGTAGAGCATTGAACGAGTCGCCTGTTCCGCCCCGGCGTACACCGCGCTGCTTGAGATTGACGGCGCATTCGGCCTCATCAAGGCATAACCAGATCAGCGCCGTTGTCATCGACGTAACCTCACGTGCGAGCCAGCCGTAGATGCCTTCGATGACCCAACTGCTTGAGCCAGTAGCGGCCTCTCTTGCAAGCTCAATCGCATGCTCCCTCCCCCGTGCAACGTTGAATCCGCCTGGCTCCCAATGGATCAGATCGAGATCAAGGTGCGGAGCCTGGAGAGAACCGGCAATCCGCTCGGCCAGCCAACTCTTGCCAGAGCCCGAATTCCCAATGATGAGGGTTCTCGTCAGGTTCATGTCGGACGCTGGGAAGTCGTAGAGTAAAGGAACAGGCTGCCGAAAAAGTCACGTGATCGCGTGCAATCTGATCTCGCTGACGTGTCGCAGTCTATAGGTCGCACTGGTCAGGCACCGTGACCACCAGCTGCTGCTGGCGACCAACTGCAAGTGGCCAGTTGCAGCTACTGCGCCAACAACAGCGCAAGGTCACTTGGGTCAAGGTGTATGTCGTACAGCTTGCGCGCTGCGGTCACCTTCAGCGGTCTTGCAATGCGTCGAACGTTGCCAATACGCCATGCCCAGTAGCCAGGGGCCCAGGCAGTGGCGCAAGCAGGTTCAACCTCCGAGGGCAGCCAAGGCTGAACTCCGGCGATGTCTACGACAGCTACCAGTAGTCCGTCATCATCCGAATCGCCGTGTGCGGACAAGAAGCGTCCGTTTTCAACGATCAGCAAATCCGTCAGCGGCAGGGTCTCGGGACGCCACGATCTGACTTCGAGCGTCTTTCGACCGAGGGCGATGCTTGTGCCRCTGGGCGCAACTATTGAAAGTGCAAGCAAGATTCGATTTCCAGCGAGCATCGGGTAGCAAAGATGCAAGCATAGCCTGCGGCGTTCCGCGCGGCATGCCGGCATGCCGACATTGGTGACCGTCCGCAGGTGGCCGACTACAGCCTCTCGGGTGCTGCAGCTGACGGGTCAGGCTGCAACGCGAAGCTCATTGGTTCTCCAATTTGCCAGCCAGTACAAGCCACGTAGTTCGCCATAGGCAATCGGCCGACCGTCGACGTCAAGGACCGACGAGACGAACCGTATCGGGAACGGCGAAGGGCAAACCTGCTCTACGGCTTTTCGGAATGATCGAACCTCCGTCTTGCTTGGCTCGGAGGCGCCGCTGTAGAAGTGCAAGTGCTTCTTGCCGAGGAACATAACGGGCTGATGCCCCGAAGGATCGTCACCAGCATTGAGCGTCATCATCCCAAGGCGTACGCGCCCGTTTGGGAAGAAGAACACTGCTTGAATCATGACCTGGCCAGTCTCGACTTTGAGGCGCGACGGATCCAGTGGCCTGACTGTGCATTCGTCCAGCCCATTCCGGCCTTCTTCGTCGCTCGCGTACTCCCAGCATGAGAAAGCCTCAAAGTCCTCGGCGCTAAGCTCATCTACCTGTTTCCGAATGCGGCTGTTCATCTTTCTGCGGACTGACGTGTTATGGAGGACACCCCTGTGGCGACGGCTGCGGCAGTCTTTCTTCCCTGCACGCGGCGTGAGGCAGGTATCCTAGCCTGTTGCCGCGCTACCCCAAAAGCGGCCAGTTGCGACGGACGCCTTGTGGCCGATCGACGTCACTCGTAGAACTTCCCTGCTCCTAGGATTTGGGCTGCGCGCTTCCACGGATTGGACGGCTTCTCATAGAAGCGAAGCCCGTCGATCGACACGTGGCCCCAGGCCGCAGCCCGCTCGAGAACGGCACCGACAGTTCCATTCTCCCACCCGAGCGCTCCTGGGCCGTAGGGACTAGACGGTGTCGATGCCTCGATGGCTCGTTCGGCTTCCCAATCTTCAGCGAGGGCGAAGAGGAAGCGGATGAAGTCCCGTTCATCATTAACGTCATTCGCGAGCGCTTGGAGATCAGTTGCCATTGGAAGAGACCGAATCGAGGTGAAGAAATCGCAAATGCTTGGCGCAGTCCGTGATCGCAGCCTACCGGAAAGCCGCCGCTCGCGACGGACGGCTCATGGCCGTCTCCGGTCGAAACTCACCGCTCCCATTTCGAGCGCAAAACGCGTCAGACGGAGATCATGAACCTGCTGAAAGCGCCTCGGTCGCTCTTGATTCCCAAGATCTTGAAAATGCGCGCGAGGTAGTCGACGCACGGTTCTCTCGCCTCGGTGTCTTCCAAGTAAAACGCTTCGACGGTCGGAGTCATCTGTTCGAAGACCCATGTGTCGCTCGGGTTCGCCTGTATGCCGGCAACGAGTCGATCGATGAGTGAGTTGATGAGCGGCTCAAGGCGGCGGCGCTCCTCCACTGCAGGTGCGCCTGGCAGCTTGAGAAACTTGGGCTCCTTCCGCAAGGCATCGAGAGCGGCAACCGTACTTGCGTCGATATGCAGGATTACTGAAGCTCCCGAAGAGGCTTGCACCGTCAGCAGCGGCAGGAACACCAGAAGTGCAAGCGCGGAAGTGCAGGTACGTCGGTTCACGATGAGATTATGCGATGAGGCGGGCACGGGAGGCCTGCCTGCTGAGCCTGTCAGTAATTTTGTGTGCGAGGCATAGCATGACGACCAGGAGCATGTATGCCAAGCAAGACGAAGACGAAGAACGAGGCGATCGCTGCGAGGACGGCGGCGCTGCCGAAGATCCCGAAGGAACTGCTGGATCAATTCACTCAAGGGCCGATGACGGCCGAGGCGATAGCGGAAGCGTCGATGGCGTTCAAGAAGGCGCTGATCGAGCGGGCGCTGGGTGGCGAGCTGAGCCATCACCTGGGC
>NZ_JBFUGW010000329.1:0-6199 GCF_056402735.1 Rhizobacter sp. P3_C12 | reverse complement strand
AAATGAATACCTCCGTGCCCAAGGTTAATGTTTTGCGCAGACGGAGTATTTTTAATCTGAAGGATCACATAGTGCCACGGGTCACTAGCATCATCAGAAAATGCAAGAATTGTGCCATAGCTATCATCTTCGAACTTGGCAATATTTACAACTATTTCCATAGTTATATCACCATCGCGAATCAGCAGCCTAAACATTGGTTAAGCCACCCTGCCGGCATTGATGCTCAATGGTCGTACCGCTTTCCGCCACGCTACGATCCATACGTCACTTACATGCAGGGGAAGGTGGCTTCTGCCCAGTAGTGGTCATTGTTTCGTCAGGGTTAAGCTTATTATTAACGACCGCTCTCGCTTCTGTATGAGGAGTCGCATCCAGCTCTCGTGTGCGACTACTTCAGCTCAACTGTCGGAGCCTTTAATCTGCCGCAACTCCCTAATTACTCGATTCCAATAGCGAACAGCCTCGAAGTGCTGTTGCTTGGTCAACCATGTCTTGTTCCTCGGGTCAAGGGGATCGCCCCCCAGGACGATAGGAGTGATTTCAAACAGTTCCATGCCCAACATCCGAGATCCGTTTCCTTGGCTTTTTGATTCCCTCTTGGTCATGATCACATCGCCAACCGAATGAAGAGATCGCTAAAGCTGCGGGCAGTGGCAGTCGCATATTGCAAGTCCATTCCGACGAATGGAATACGAACGACGGAAAAGTCGGTGCTGCGCAGATCGAACCCATACCCCTCGCCACCACCGCTAGAGCCGAACAGGAGAAGACCTGGCGCATATTGGCTCACCTCATACTCTCGATTAAAAATACTCAGTTCTTCGGCCTTCCAAAGAATGAGGTAGTTGTCGCCGATGAAGCCCTCTCCACCGTTGTGCTTCCGAAGGAACTGCACGTAGTCCAAGGGTAACGAAAGACCAAGCGACTCCACAGCGTCGCGCAGGGCCTCTTCGGTCACCCCTGCGTTCAACACCCAATCTTTCAGCTCAGTTTCCATGCTTGTCACACTCCATCATCAATGTCCAACGATATCTCGCATCAGCTGATTCCACCACGGAGTTACTTGTTGGCGATGAACATCACGCGGCAATACAACCTTGTTGGCTGGATCTGTCGGACTTCCATTGAACTTCACCGGCTTCACTTCGTGCACGTCCACAGGTTTCCCTACAAGCCCTTGCTCCTTCCGTATCGCAGCGTTGGCCTTGTTCGCAGCGTCTCGAGCCGCGTTGTACTCAGGCCCCTCCAGCAGCCGGAACGTGCCTTGCGGCTTCGGAACGCTTGCCGGATATCCAGACCAGTCAGCGATCGAGAACTCACCCGGTGTCACCGCGGGCGCAGACGGTCGAGCAGCGCCGATCTCTCCCAACACCTTGACYGCGCCAATGCCAGTGATTACCTCAACGGTCATCCCGAACGCCGGCGTATCGTACTCACCCCGAGCGCCATTCAAGAACGGAACGTAGTCTGGCCCACCAGGTATTGCTCCGCTCACAAGGTTTGGAACGCCCTCCACGACACCGACACCCACATTCCAGAACGCCTTGCCAGTGTCAAGCAATGCGCTGCCAAGGCTGCTTGGATCACGCCCTCCTTTTGCGACCGCAGTCCCTTCTGGTTGCTTATCTGCCGAGGCCTTTGTCTCCGTCGTCTTGACCGTCGATTCCGGCGTCGCTGAAACACTCCCCGACGGGTTCACAATGACGCCGTCGCAGCCCCCCCTGCAAATGCTTTGCAGATCCGGCGTCTTGCTCTCCTTCAGATCCGACCACCCGCTCGGGTCCGTCCTCGCCAGCGGATCGTTGCGCACGTAGCTGTAGCGGTTGTAGGCCTGCAGGTCCGACGGATCGCTGACGAGCTGGTCCACCGACAGGAAGCGACCGATGGTGGCGTCGTACAGCCGGCCATTCATGTGCGTSAGCCCGATGTCATCGAGCTGCTCGTGGCCGGTGAARCCGCGGTCCGTGCCRCTGTTGAYKGCGGGGCTCCAGTCGATCACCAGCGYGCYSGCRKYGTCGTAGTTGCCGTTCGCGAAGCGCCGCTTGCCGAACGGGTCGTACGCGTCGCGGGCCGTCACGTCGCCGTTGTGGTCCGTCGTCGCTGCGATGCTGCCCAGGTGGTCCTTGTGCCAGTACTCCAGCTTCACKGCGCTCAGGCTCGACTGCACGGGCGGTGCGGTCTGGGTCGCGCCGAGTGACGGCAGCGCTCCGGTGGTGACCAGCACGCCGAGACTCTGGCCGCCGGCGCTCAGGTAGTGGCGGTTGCTTGTCACTGCAGGGTTCGCTGCGCTTGGAGTCGTCGGTGCGTTGACCTCGCTCTCGAAGGCCAGGCCTCCGGTGTTGTCCGGATGCAGGTACCACGTGGTCCGGGTACCGGCGTTCGTGCCACTCGGAATCGTTCGCACCTCGCGAATGCGCGCGTGGTCCTCGTCGTAGTTCCACACGTAGCTCGGGCCGCCTGCAGGCCCTTGCACGCCGGCTTGGCTGTCCGGTAGGTTGAAGCCGGTGTAGGTGATGCCGCGGTACTTGCCTGAGCTCGCGCTGGCAATGTTCCCGTTCGCGTCGAAGCCGTAGGTGTTAGCGGCTGCGCCTTCGATCGATTGAACGGCATGAGGTCGAACGGAGTTGGCCCCCTGCGCGCCGTAGCTGTACGCCCCCACATCGCTCTTGTAGAGGATGCTGCCCAGCGCGTTGTATTGCAGGCTGACCGTCCGGACCAAACCGCTGATCGCGGGAGCCGCCACCGTGTAGCGCTGCAGCCGGCCGAGCACGTCGTGCTCGAAGTTCTCGGTCACCGCGCCTGTGCTGCCATCCCCATTCGCATCGTTGCGGTTCGTCAGCCGGCCCAGGCTGTCCCAGACGTAGCCGTGGTTCAGCACGGTGGTCGCACCCGCCTTGCCCGACACCAGGCCGCTGGCCCGGCCGGTTGCGGCCTCGTAGGCAGAGGTGCTCACCACGGCACTGCTGTACTTCTGCTGCTCCAGCCGGTCCCACGCGTTGTAGGCCTGCGCCTGCCACAGCACCGTGCCCGCCGGCAGCGTCGTGCTCGGGCCTGGCGTGCCGCCCGGCGTGGCGGGCAACGGGTTCACCGTCACCGCCGTCGCCAACGACACCGTGCCGAGGAACCCCTTCGGCGTGTAGCCGTAGTTCACCGTCAGCCCGGTCGACCAGGTCTGCGTCGCCTGCCGGCCGTTCGCGTCGTAGCTCAGCGCGCTCGCAAAACTCGGCCCGTTCGCCACGGTCGTGCGGTTACTGACCAGCCGGCCCAGGCTGTCGTACACCCACTGCTGGCTCATGTCGGTGCTGGCGCTCGTCGCGCACAGCTTGCCGATGCCCATCGCGCAGTTGTCGTAGGTCCAGGTGCTGCTGTACTCCGGCTCCGTGCGCAGCGTCATCCGCCCGAGCACGTCGTACTGCATGCTCGTCTGCCCGCCGCGCTGCAACTGCAGCGGATTCTGCTGCCGCACCACCTGGCCGAGCGCGTCGTAGCGGTACTCGATCACCCCGGCGTCCGGGTCGGTCAGCTTCAGCTTGTTGCCCCGCACGTCGTAGGCGATCTGCACCGAGTTCTGCAGCGCATCCTTCGTCGCCACCAGGTTGCCGAACGCGTCGTGCTGGTGAACGATCTGCGCCCCCAGCGGGTCGGTGATGCGGATCGTGCGTCCTTCGACGCTGGCCTCCTCGCGGCGCGTGCGGCCCTGGTCGTCGGTGGTGGTGACCACCAGCGCGCCATAGGCCGTGCTCGACACGCGTGCCCGGCGGCTGCCGCGGGCACCGAAGCTCACGCCCGGCTGGCTACCCTGGTTGTCGGCGGTGTAGATCTTCAACACCCGGCCCAGCACGTCGTACTCGGTGCGCGTGAGCCCCACGTCGGCGCTGCCCGTGCTCGTSGACGAGCCGCTGTCCAGGAAGTACGGCTGCGTCTGCAGCAGCACCTGGCCCAGGTCGCCGTACTCGGTGTCGGTGACGATCAGGCGGTTCGTGCCGCCGGGTTGCGTTGCGCCATCGAAGGCCTCGGTGACTTGCCGCAGCAAGCGCCCTGCCCGGTCCAGATACTTGCGGGCGAACGGGCCGTTCTTGACGCCGTCCGCGCCGCTCGCGTCGCGCGGCTCCACGTGCGTGAACTCCAGCGCATCGACCGGGATCTCGGCCGCGCTCGGGCTCGGGCAGCCGGGGCTGTTGCTCGAGGTGTCTCCGGCCGGGTTCACGCGCCCGGCGATGAGGCAGTAGACCGTGACCATCCGCGTGCCGTCGGGGTGAATCTCGCGCGTCGTGCGCCCCAGGTCGTCGATCTCCCGACGCGCGGTCAACCCGTTCGGCTCGGTCGTGCTCAGCACGGTGCCGAAGCGCGGGTCCACCGTCTGCTTCGTCTCCTGCCCCTTGGCGTTGCTGCTGCTGCTCGCCTGGGTGTTCGGCTGGATCTGCACGGTCATGCCGCCGATCGACAACGTCTGCGCGCCGTAGGTGACGCTGCTGCTGCGCGGGGTGAACAACGCGTCGCCGGTGGGACCGCCTCAGTTCGCCACTTGCGCACCGGTGCGCATCATTCGCCTCGATCGTCTGGGTGTTCACCAGGCCGGCGGACCGGTAGGTGGTGCTCGTCGTGCGGGCGTAGTTGGAAAGGGTCGGCCACCGCTTGTGCTGCGGGCAGTTGGGCTTGCGCGTGGTCCGTGTTCACCCATCGCACTCAGCGCCATGACTGTCGTCCATTTTCCATCTCACCAATCAAGTGGGCCAGGTATGGCCCTTTCCAAGAGTCTGATGCAAGCGCAGCAGTGGCAAGCTCAATGAAGCGCGATCTGCTCTCCCAACTGGGAAGACAGGACTTGTGAAGGTGGGTGTAGTTGAACGCTCGCAAAGGATCGCTATCGCGACCCGACAGATGCTCGATCAAGAGATAGTCGTCAGGATCGGTGACCTCAGTCTCGCAAACAACACACTTTCTCTTCCCGGGTCCGACCTTTGAAGCCCATTCGTCCACGCGGCGAAGAGCCTCTACCCCATGCTCGTGCTCGCGAACACAGGTCTCATGGAACGCTCCGTCCGAGAACACGAAGCAAGGGTCCAATTCGTTCACCACAAATGGCGGAAATGAACAAGTCGATTCCTCTTGCTTGATAACCCGCTCGCACAAAGAGCACACGCTCTTACCGAATATCAACAATGCCATTGCTCTCAAACTCCTTCAGTGATCGGGCCGAACAATCGACACTTGACCGCCATGGAAGACATACTGCTTCGATTGACCCAAGGCTCGCAGTGCTTCAGCATCTGCCGCACTAGGCAAAGCGTTCGTTGGATGGGTATGGCCAAAGATTTTGGCAATCGAACCCTCCGCAAAATTTATTTCACCAGGTCCACACAACCACCGCGGCGTTTACTGTTGATGCCATCAGCATGGCCAGCCGGCGCGCAACGGAGGCCCCATCCCCGCGGGGATCAACGATGTGATGAGTCCTGAGCGCATAGTTACCACCAGCGCACCGAACAAGTCGGATTCCAATCAATCCGGATTATCACCCTGCCGCTCCCACGTGCGAATACCCACCATCGCGCGCTCAATTTCATCCATATTATCAGGGCCAAGCTCCGACCCAAAAGGCTCCGACAATAGTCGACGAATTTTGGCCAAACGATGCGTCACCCTCCATTCGTCGATGAATCGCGTAGTTTCGTGCTCATAGGACTGGCGATCCACCTCCAAATATTGATTGCCAATATTGCGCAGCGATATTAGCATAACCTCGATTTCCGACAATATATGAAGAGCATCGGCTTTTGATATGCAAACAACACCTGCCTGCTTGGACATTAATTTCTCCTGATAAAAGTTGGATCATCCAGCTTTATTTCACCTTTGACAGTCATTTCGGGCCTGCCATAGCGTGGGTTTTTCACCCATTCGACTCTATTTGCCGGAACATTTGTCTCAACATAATCCCGCCCACGCCCCTGCTTCAATTGATAATTTTTCTCTGCAGCTTGCTGATTCAGCGCGCGCCTATTTGCCGACTCTACATATACCCTATTGTTATCTTGGGCAAGAATAACCCCATCTCGCTCAATATTTTCCGATCCTTTTCTATTGGTGTAGTGGCGAACTCGAACCACATCGTTGCCTAAAGCGATCCCTGCCCCAGCCTCCTCGCCCGCAACCTTCCCCGACGCCAGCATTCTTGCACCGGACATCACCAACC
>NZ_JBFUGW010000328.1:0-6222 GCF_056402735.1 Rhizobacter sp. P3_C12 | reverse complement strand
AGCGGGCGTCGCGGGCCTTGATGGCCAGATAGGCGGCATCGGAGTCGAAGGTAGGCATGGCGTGATTATCGAACCTCCAATCCGCAGGACTCGCCGTTTTCGGACATGTCGCGGGCCGGGCTTCGAGCCCGCGCTGGCCCGAAGGCTGCATGTCAGACGCTATCTACAATCCGCCACTCTCCAGGAGAAACCGAATGCAAGTGACTGCGTCCAACTTCAAGGCCTATGACATCCGCGGCATCGTCGGCAAGACGATCGACGAAGCGTTCGCGGAGCACCTGGGCCGTGCCTTCGGCAGCGAGGCACTGAAGGCGGGTGAGAAGGCCGTGGCCGTCGGGCGCGACGGCCGCCTGTCGGGGCCGGGCCTCGTCGCCGCGCTGATCCGCGGCCTCGCGTCGACCGGGCTCGACGTCGTCGACATCGGCGCCGTGACGACGCCGATGCTCTACTACGTGGCCGCCACGCGCGGCAAGCACGGCTGCAACAGCGGCATCCAGGTGACCGGCAGCCACAACCCGAAGGATTACAACGGCTTCAAGATGGTGCTGGCCGGCCGCGCGATCTACGGCGACGAGATCCAGGCGCTGCGCATCCGCATGGAAGCGGAGAACTACACCGTGGCCACCGGCCGCACCGGCACGATGGACGTGCTGGCCGAGTACAGCGCCCGCATCGTCGCCGACTGCAAGCTGAGCCGCCCGATGAAGATCGTCGTCGACTCCGGCAACGGCATCCCCGGTGCGTCGGCGCCCGGCATCCTGCGCGCGCTCGGCTGCGAGGTGACCGAGCTGTACTCCGAGGTCGACGGCGATTTCCCGAACCACCATCCGGACCCGAGCAAGCCCGAGAACCTGGCCGACCTGATCCGCACCGTGAAGGCGACCGACGCCGAGCTGGGCCTCGCGTTCGACGGCGACGGCGACCGGCTGGGCGTCGTCACCAAGGAAGGCAACATCATCTACCCCGATCGCCAGCTGATGCTGTTCGCGACCGACGTGCTGTCGCGCAACCCCGGCGGCACCATCATCTTCGACGTCAAGTGCACGCAGCGCCTCGCGCCGACGATCCGTGCCGCCGGCGGCAAGCCGCTGATGTGGAAGACCGGCCATTCGCTCGTGAAGGCGAAGATGAAGGAGCTGAAGGCGCCGCTGGCCGGCGAGATGAGCGGCCACATCTTCTTCGGCGAGCGCTGGTACGGCTTCGACGACGCCACCTACACCGCGGCGCGCCTGCTGGAGATCCTGTCGCGCGGCCGCAACCCGAGCCAGGTGCTGAACGCGCTGCCCACCAGCTTCAGCACGCCCGAGCTGAACGTGCCCTGCGCCGAAGGCGAGCCGAAGGTGGTCGTGCAGAAGCTGCTCGACGGCGCGCGCTTCCCCGGCGCGAAGGAGATCATCACGATCGACGGCCTGCGCGCCGAGTACGAAGACGGCTTCGGGCTGATCCGCTCGTCGAACACCACGCCGGTGCTGGTGCTGCGCTTCGAAGGGCACACGCAGGAGGCGCTGCACCGCATCGAGTCCGACTTCATGGCCGCGTTGCGCGTGGCCAAGCCCGACGCGCAGATCGCCGCTGCCGCGCATTGACCGCAGTGCCGTCTTCGTGCGCGTCCTGATCGTCAAGTTGTCGTCGCTCGGCGACGTGGTGCATGCGATGCCCGTCGTCCACGACATCCGGGCGGTCTACCGCAACGCGCACGTCGACTGGGTCGTCGAGCCGGGCTTCGCGCCGCTGGTGCGGCGCGTGCAGGGCGTGAGCGAGGTGATCGAGTGCGCGCAGCGCCGCTGGCGGCGCGCCTGGTGGACGCGCGCGGTGCGCGACGAATGGCGCGCCTTCCGCGCGCAACTGGGGCAGCACCGCTACGACGCGGTGCTCGACCTGCAGGGCCTGACCAAGTCGGCCCTGGTGGCCCGCATGGCCGATGGCCCGAGCTTCGGCCTGGCGAACCGCACCGACGGGTCCAGCTTCGAGCGGCCGGCGCGCTGGCTGATCGACCAGCCGCTCGCGATGGAGCCGCACGTGCATGCGCTCGACCGCTCGCGCAAGCTGGCTGCGATGGCGCTGAACTACACGGTGCAGGGGTCGCCGCAGTTCGGGCTGCGCTGCGATGCGCAGCCGCTGGCCAAGCGCACGCTGGTGTTCGTGCATGGCAGCTCGCGCGACGACAAGCTGTGGCCGGAGTCGCACTGGATCGATCTGGGCCGGCGTTTCATCGGCGCCGGCTGGCGCATCGCGCTGCCGCATGCCGGGCCGGTGGAGCTGGCGCGGGCGCAGCGCCTGCAGCAGGCCTTCGGTGCCGAGGCCGAGGTCTGGCCGGCGATGTCGCTCGATGCGCTGGTCGACCGCATGGGCGCGACGCAGGGCGTGATCGGCGTCGACAGCGGGCTGAGTCACATCGCGGTCGCGCTCGGGCTGCCGCACGTGCAGCTGTACAACTTCCCGACCGCGTGGCGCACCGGCCCGCAGATCGCGCATGGTCACCGGCACCAGGTGTCGGTCGAGCGCGAGCCGACGCCCGAGGTCGACCTGGTGTGGGCCACCTGGCAGGTCGTGCGCGCCGCGTCGCGGGGATGACGGTCACCGTGGATCCCTTGCACGACGTCCCGGCCGCCACGTGGCGGCAGTCGCTGGCGCGGCATGCCTATTCGCTGCTGCTGGCCGCGCTGAAGCCGGCCTACCTGCTGCGGCTGTGGCTGCGCGGCCGGGCCGAGCCGCTGTACCGGCACAAGGTGCTGGAGCGGCTGGGCGACTACCGCGAGCACCGCGAGCAGCTTGATGGGCGCTGGATCGGCGACGTCTGGGTGCATGCGGTCTCGCTCGGCGAGACGCGTGCCGCGGCGGCGCTGATCGATGCGCTGCGCGCCGAGCGGCCGGGCCTGCGGCTGCTGCTGACGCACAGCACGGCCACCGGCCGCGAAGCCGGCGAGGCGCTGCTGCGCGAGGGCGACGTGCAAGCCTGGCTGCCGTACGACACGCCGGGTGTCGTGCAGCGTTTCTTCGAGCAGTTCCGCCCGCGCGTGGGCGTGCTGATGGAGACCGAGATCTGGCCGAACCTGCTGCGGCGCGCGCAGGGCAGCGGCATCCCGATGGTGCTGGCGAACGCGCGGCTGAGCGAGAAGAGCCGGCGCCAGGGCGAACGGCTGGCAGCAGTGCTTCGGCCGGCGGTCGAGGCGATCACGCTGGTGCTGGCGCAGACCGAGGCCGATGCGCAGCGGCTGCGCGAGTCGGGCGCGCGCGAGGTCGTCGTCTGCGGCAACCTGAAGTTCGACATGGCGCCGGACGAGGCCTTGCTCGCGCGCGGCCGGGCATGGCGGCATGCGTTGGCGCGGCCGGTGCTGCTGGGTGCGGTGATGCGCGAGGGCGAAGAGGCGATGCTGCTGGCCGAGTGGACAAAGCGCCCCGCAGAGAACCGCCCGCTGCTGCTGATCGTGCCGCGGCATCCGCAGCGCTTCGACGAGGTCGCGGCGCTGGTGCAGGCGGCCGGGCTCACGCTCGCGCGGCGCAGCGGCTGGGGCGACACGCCGCCGGCCGAGGCCTGGCGCGCCGACGTGTGGCTGGGCGACTCGATGCGCGAGATGGCGCTGTACTACGCGATGGCCGACGTGGCGTTGCTCGGCGGCAGCTTCGCGCCGCTGGGCGGGCAGAACCTGATCGAGGCGGCGGCCTGCGGCTGCCCGGTCGTGATGGGGCCGCACACCTTCAATTTCGCGCAGGCCGCGGAACTCTCGCAGGCGGCCGGCGCGGCGCTGCGGGTGGCGGACATGGCCGCAGGGGTCGACACGGCCTGTGCCTTGCTCGACAGCCCGGAGCGCGAGCAGCGCGCCGCGCAGGCGAGGGCGTTCGCGGCGGCGCACCGTGGTGCGGCACGGCGGATGACGGGCTACCTGCTGCGGTGGTTGCCGGTGAAGGCTGTCTCCTGAGCAAGACAGGTCCTTGAACACCGTTCGCCCTGAGCCTGTCGAAGGGCCGGACTGAGCTTGTCGAAGGCCTTGCGCGCTTCGGATGCAACCCTTCGACACGGGCCCTCGACAAGCTCGGTCCCTGCTCAGGGCGAACGGGGGGAACTGCATCTTCGCGGTGACCTCCCCCGGCATCGGATGATCGTCCGATGGTGCCTGCCCCTCGTTGAGAGGACAGTCCGTGCTCTGTCATCTCACCCGGAGCACACCATGAACCTCGTCAAGCTGGCCGCCCTCGGCCTCACCGCTTCCATCGTCGCCGCCTCGGCCGGCGCGGCCACCCCGGCTGCGGCCGACGCTGCGAAACCCAGCGTCGTGATCGTCCACGGCGCGTTCGCCGACGGCTCCGACTGGGCCAAGGTCGTGCCGCTGCTGCAGGCCAAGGGCCTGAACGTCGTCGCGGTGCAGAACCCGCTGAGCTCGCTGGCCGACGATGTCGCCGCCGCGAAGCGCGCGATCGATGCGCAACCCGGCAAGGTCGTGCTGGTCGGCCACTCGTGGGGCGGCGTGGTCATCACCGAAGCGGGCGACAACCCGAAGGTCGCCGGCCTGGTCTACATCGCCGCCTTCGCACCGGACGCCGGCCAGTCGGTCGGCGATGTCGGCAAGGGCTTCGCACCCGGTGCCGGCCTGGCCCACCTGAAGGCCGATGGCGGTGGCTTCCTGTCGCTGACGCAGGAAGGCATGAGCAAGCACTTCGCGCAAGACCTGCCGGCCGCCACGACCGCGGTGATGGTTGCGACGCAGGGCCCGATCCAGGCGAAGGCCTTCGAGCAGAAGGTGTCGGTCGCTGCGTGGAAGCAGAAGCCGTCGTGGTACCTGGTCGCCGACAACGACCACATGATCGTGCCGGAGCAGCAGCGCGCGATGGCCAAGGCGATCAACGCCAAGGTCTCGAGCGTCGCCAGCAGCCACGTGCCGCAGCAATCGCAGCCGGCCCAGGTGGCGGCGGTGATCCTGGACGCGGTGCAGGCCGCCCGCTGATCGCGGCATGATGCAGGGGCCTGCCGCACGCGGCGGGCCCCTTTCCATTTCCAGAGTCCTTCGACCGATGTCCTCCCCGTCCGCCGCGCTGCCCGATGCCCGCGTCACCGTCTTCGATGCCGTCAAGGCGCTCGCCTTCGTCGGCGATCTCAGCATGGGCCAGCCGGTCGACCACTCGGCGCGCACCGCGTGGATCGCGGCCCAGCTCGCGGCGGCACTCGGCCTCGAGGGCGGCGCGAGCTCGCACGCCGCCTACGTCTCGCTGCTGCGCTGGTCGGGCTGCACCGCGAACGCGCCGGAGTTCTCCGAGCTGATGGGCGACGACGTCGGCGGCCGGCGCGCGATGCTCGCGGCCGGGCTGCCGGCGCACCTGGCCGGCTCGATGGCGCCGGTGGCGCAGATCCACTGCGAGGTGTCCGGCGACGTGGCGCGCACGCTGGGCATGCCGCTGGCCGTCGAGCTGCCGCTGCGCCGCATCTTCGAGCGCCCCGACGGCCACGGCCAGCCGAACGGCCTGCGCCCGCCCGACATCCCGGTCGAGGTGTTCATCGTCTCGGCCGCGAGCGACCTGGAGATCTTCAGCCGCGTCTACGACCTCGAGCGGGCGCTGAGCTACCTTGCCTCGCGCGCCGATGCGGCCTACCCCGCCGAGGTGGTCGAGGCGGTGCGCCGCCACGCGGTCGACTGGCTGCACACGCTGGAGCAGGACCCGGCCTGCGTCGACACCGCGCCCGTCATCGGCACCGACACGACCTCGCTCGAACTGATCGCCGACGTGATCGACCTGAAGCTGCCATGGCTGACCGGCTACTCGCGCCGCGTCGCGCAGGTGGCTGCCGACTGTGCCGAGCGCCTGGGCCTGCCGGCGCCGTCGCGCCAGCGGCTGTACCGCGCGGGCCTGGTGCACGGCATGGGCCGTGCGGCGGTGCCGAACGCGCTGTGGGACCAGCCCGGCACGCCGAGCGAATCGGCGATGGAACGGCTGCGGCTGGTGCCGTACTGGACCGCGCGGGCCGCGCGCCGCATCGGCAGCCTGGCCGCGGAGGCCGAGCTCGCCTCGCATGCCGACGAGCGGCTCGACGGCTCCGGCTTCTTCCGTGGCGTGTCGGGCACGGCGATCGGCCCCGAGGCCCGCGTGCTCGCGGTGGCGACGCAGGCGGTGATGCTGCAGACCGCGCGCCCGGGCCGGGCCGCGCTGTCGTTCGACGAGGCGCTGGCGCAACTGCAGCGCGAGGCGCAGCGCGGGCTGTTCGATGCCGACGTGGTGGCCGCGCTGGGC
>NZ_JBFUGW010000327.1:0-6239 GCF_056402735.1 Rhizobacter sp. P3_C12 | reverse complement strand
AGACGCACGTGGGTTGAAACTGCCAGGGAGGCGCGGACCGCCTCGAACTGGTGAAGTCGTGCGTCTGGTCCGAGGCGCACGTGGGTTGAAACACTGGCTGCCCCCTTGTGCCTTGAGGATTGCGCGGGTCGTGCGTCTCTCCCGAGGTGCAGGTGGATTGAAACTCGAACGAATCCATCGTCGGACATGCGAGCGACAGTCGAACGCCTCATCCGAGGCGCACATGGGTTGAAACGCGCTGGGCGCTTCGACATCGACCCAGCCGGTGAGTCGTGCGCCTCGTCCAAGGCACGCGCGGATTGAAACTGCTTGCCGTTGTAAATATTGCAGTTCCAGGGATGTCGCACGTCTCTTCCAACGCGCACATCGGTTCCAACTCCAACCCGCATTGGTCAACCTGAAGACGCCTTACGTGGGGCCGCCGCGCGCCGCTTCGGCGCCGATCGCAAGCTCCGCAACTGCGCATCGATCAACCCCTGTCCCTCATCCGCCAGGAACTGCTTGAACGCCGACGTCACCTGCGGCAGGCGGCGCGACGCCAGGTGCATCGCGTACCAATCCCGCTGCAGCGGGTTGCCGGCCATCGGCAGCAGCGCCAGCAGCCCGGCCTCGAGCTCCAGCGCGCAGGTGTGCAGCGACAGGAAGGCCACGCCGAAGCCGGCGGCACACATGTGCTTGATGGCCTCGTTGCTCGACATCTCCGAGCCGATGCGCAGCGGCACGCCGGCATCCTTGTAGAGCCGCTCCAGCGTCGTGCGCGTGCCCGAGCCGCGCTCGCGCGCCAGCAGGTTCGCTTCCACCAGGTCGGCCAGTGCCGGCCGGCGCTGCTTCATCAGCGGATGCTTCGGCGACGCGAGGAACGCCATCGGGTGCTTCGCGAACGCCACCGCCGTCGTCTTCAGCTCGGCGGGCGGCCGGCCCATGATCGCGATGTCGACCTCCTGCGCGGCCAGCATGCGCACGATCTCGTCGCGGTTGCCCACCTGCAGCTTCACCTTCACGTCCGGGTGCTGGCCCGCAAAGGCCACCAGCAGCGGCGGCAGCAGGTACTCCGCCGTGGTCACCGCACCCACCCGCAGCGTGCCCGAGAACAGCCCGCGCTGCGCCGCCATCTCGTCACCCGCCTCACGCCACAGCTCGAGGATGCGCGCCGCATAGCCGGCCATCAGCTCGCCCGCCGCCGTCAGGCGCACGCCGCGCCCGCTCTTCTCCAGCAGCGGTGCCCCCGCGCTTTCCTCCAGCAGCTTCAGCTGGATCGACACCGCCGGCTGCGTCAGGTGCAGCTCGCTCGCAGCACGCGACACGCTGCCCAGGCGTGACACCGCATGGAAGGCCGCGAGCTGGCGGAAGGTGGCGTTCTTGAGCATCAGTCGAAGCTTATGGGTTGCCGAAAAGAATCAATTATTCCGAATGCATCGCGATGCCTACATTCGACTCAACCGAGCAAGGAGAGTGTCCATGGGCCACATGAAAGACGCAACGCAGATCACCGATGCCAAGAAGCGCTATTCGGCCGGCGTTCTCAAGTACGCCCAGATGGGCTACTGGAACGCCGACTACGTGCCGAAGGCGACCGACATCCTGGCGCTGTTCCGCATCACGCCGCAGGACGGCGTCGACCCGATCGAGGCCGCCGCCGCGGTGGCCGGCGAATCGAGCACCGCCACCTGGACGGTCGTCTGGACCGATCGCCTGACCGCCTGCGACATGTACCGCGCCAAGGCCTACCGGGTCGAGCCGGTGCCGAACAACCCCGGCCAGTACTTCTGCCACGTCGCCTACGACCTGAGCCTGTTCGAGGAGGGCTCGATCACCAACGTGGCCGCGTCGATCATCGGCAACGTGTTCAGCTTCAAGCCGCTGAAGGCCGCACGGCTCGAGGACATGCAGTTCCCGGTGGCCTACGTGAAGACCTTCGCCGGCCCGCCCACCGGCATCGTGGTCGAGCGCGAGCGGCTCGACAAGTTCGGCCGCCCGCTGCTCGGCGCCACCACCAAGCCCAAGCTCGGCTTGTCGGGCCGCAACTACGGCCGCGTGGTCTACGAAGGCCTGCGCGGCGGGCTCGACTTCATGAAGGACGACGAGAACATCAACTCGCAGCCCTTCATGCACTGGCGCGACCGCTTCCTGTTCGTGATGGACGCCGTCAACAAGGCGAGTGCCGCCACCGGCGAGGTCAAGGGCAGCTACCTGAACGTCACCGCCGGCACGATGGAGGAGATGTACCGCCGCGCCGAGTTCGCGAAGTCGCTCGGCTCGGTGATCGTGATGATCGACCTGGTGGTGGGCTACACCGCGATCCAGTCGATGAGCCACTGGTGCCGGCAGAACGACATGATCCTGCACTTGCACCGCGCGGGCCACGGCACCTACACCCGCCAGAAGAACCACGGCGTGAGCTTCCGCGTGATCGCGAAGTGGATGCGCCTGGCCGGCGTCGACCACATCCACGCCGGCACCGCCGTCGGCAAGCTCGAAGGCGATCCGATGACGGTGCAGGGCTACTACAACGTCTGCCGCGACACGCACACCGTGGTCGACCTGCCGCGCGGCATCTTCTTCGAGCAGGACTGGGGCGCGCTGAAGAAGGTGATGCCGGTCGCCTCCGGCGGCATCCACGCCGGCCAGATGCACCAGCTGCTCGACCTGTTCGGCGACGACGTGGTGCTGCAGTTCGGCGGCGGCACCATCGGCCACCCGCAGGGCATCCAGGCCGGCGCCACCGCCAACCGCGTCGCGCTCGAGGCGATGGTGCTGGCGCGCAACGAGGGCCGCGACATCGCGAACGAAGGGCCCGACATCCTGGCCGAGGCGGCCAGGTGGTGCGGCCCGCTGCGCGCCGCGCTCGACACCTGGGGCGAGGTCAGCTTCAACTACACGCCGACCGACAGCTCCGATTACGTGCCCACGCTCGCCGTCGCCTGACCCCGAACACCCTGGAGACCTCGCATGCGAATCACCCAAGGCACCTTCTCGTTCCTGCCCGACCTCAGCGACGCGCAGATCGTCCGCCAGATCGATCACGCGCTCGGCAAGGGCTGGACCATCGGCATCGAATACACCGACGACCCGCACCCGCGCAACACCTTCTGGGAGATGTTCGGCAACCCGATGTTCGACGTGTCCGACGCGGCCGGCGTGATGCTGGAGCTCCGGCAGTGCCGCAAGACCTTCCCTGACCACTACATCCGCCTGGCCGCGTTCGACTCGACGCACGGCACCGAATCGGTGGTGCTGTCCTTCATCGTCAACCGGCCGGCGGTGGAACCGGGCTTCCGGCTGATCCGCACCGAAGAGCAGGGCCGAAGCTTGCGTTACAGCATCGAAAGCTATGCCGTGCAGCGTTCGCCCGAGGGCGAGCGGTACGGAATGCGCCAGGAGTGACCGCGCCATGAACGAGGACCGCGACAGTCTGTGTCAGCCGCCCGGCGAGATGCCGGAAGCGTCGGCGGCGCGCGCGATGCTCGACCAGCTCGATGCCGAACTGATCGGCCTCGCGCCGGTGAAGGGCCGCATCCGCGACATCGCCGCGCTGTTGCTGATCGACAAGCTGCGCGCCGAGCAGGGGCTGCAGTCGCAGCCGCCCTCGCTGCACATGTGCTTCACCGGCAACCCCGGCACCGGCAAGACCACCGTCGCGATGCGCATGGCCGAAGTGCTGCGCCAGCTCGGCTACGTGCGCAAGGGCCACCTGGTGGCGGTGACGCGCGACGACCTGGTCGGCCAGTTCATCGGCCACACCGCGCCGAAGACGCGCGAGGTGCTGAAGAAGGCGATTGGCGGCGTGCTCTTCATCGACGAGGCCTACTACCTGTACAAGCCCGAGAACGAACGCGACTACGGGCAGGAGGCGATCGAGATCCTGCTGCAGGTGATGGAGAACCAGCGCGACGACCTGGTGGTGATCCTCGCCGGCTACCAGGACCGCATGGAGACCTTCTTCGCCAGCAACCCCGGCATGGCATCGCGCATCGCGCACCACATCGATTTCCCGGACTACAGCGAGGCCGAGCTGATGCTGATCGCGCAGCTGATGCTGACCCGGCTGAACTACCGCTTCGACGACGCGGCCGAACCGGCCTTCGCCCGCTACCTGAGCCTGCGCCGGCAGCAGCCGCACTTCGCGAACGCACGCTCGATCCGCAATGCGCTCGACCGCATCCGGCTGCGCCACGCGACGCGGCTGTTCGGCGCCGGCCGGCGGCTGACGCGCGAGCAGCTGTGCACCCTGCAGGCCGAAGACGTGCTCGCGAGCCGCGTCTTCGCCGGCCCCACTCCAGGAGCAAGACCATGAGCATCGAGGCCCTGATCTTCGACGTCGACGGCACGCTGGCCGACACCGAAGAGGCACACCGCGTCTCGTTCAACAGCGTGTTCGAGCAGCACCGGCTCGGCTGGACCTGGACGCGCGCCGAGTACCGCCAGCTGCTCGACGTGCCGGGTGGCAAGGAGCGCATCGCGTCGTACATCGCGTCGCTGCCGATCGGCGCGGCCGAACGCCAGCGCCTGCTGGCCCTGGTGCCGCGGCTGCATGCCGACAAGACGCGCTTCTATGGCGAGGTGGTGAGCGAAGGCGGCGTCACGCTGCGCGACGGCGTCGAGCGCCTGCTCGACGAAGCGGTGGCGCAGGGCTTGCACCTGGCGATCGCGAGCACCACCACCGCCGCCAACATCAACGCGCTGCTCAACGCCACGCTGGGGCCGCGCGGGCTCGACCTGTTCGCGGTGATCGCCTGCGGCGACCAGGTGCGCGCAAAGAAGCCGGCCCCCGACATCTACCGGCTCGCGCTCGACACGCTGGGCCTGCCGCCGGAGCAGGCGCTGGCCATCGAGGATTCGGCGCACGGGCTGCGTGCCGCCACGGCCGCCGGCCTGTGGACGCTGGTGACGCCGACCTTCTGGACCCAGGACGGCGACTTCCGCGGCGCCGGCCTGGTGCTGCCCAGCCTGGCCGGCCTCGGCCTCGACGCGCTGATCCGCACCGCGCGCCCGGCCCGCGCCGCGTCGCCRGTGCAGGCGCTGTACCAGGAGGCGCGTTGATGAACCCCGCCATCCGCATCGCGCCCAGCCTGTTGTCGGCCGATTTCGCGCGCCTGGGCGACGAGGTGCGCGCGGTCATCGCCGCCGGCGCCGACCTGATCCACGTCGACGTGATGGACAACCACTACGTGCCCAACCTGACGATCGGGCCGATGGTGTGCCAGGCGATTGCGCCGTACTGCCGGCGCGGCGACCGGCCGGTGCCGATCGACGTGCACCTGATGGTCAAGCCGGTCGATGCGCTGATCCCGATGTTCGCGCAGGCCGGCGCGTCCATCATCTCCTTCCATCCGCAGGCCAGCGAGCACGTCGACCGCACGGTGCAGCTGATCCGCTCGTTCGGCGTGAAGGCCGGCCTGGCGCTGAACCCGGCGACGCCGCTGAACGTGCTGGACCACCTGCTCGACCAGCTCGACCTGGTGCTGCTGATGAGCGTCAACCCGGGCTTCGGCGGCCAGGCCTTCATCGAGGGCGTGCTGCCGAAGATCGAGGCCGCGCGGCGCCGCATCGACGCGAGCGGGCGCGAGGTCTGGCTCGAGGTCGACGGCGGCATCAACGCGAACAACATCGGGCGCGTGGTGGCCGCCGGCGCCGACACGCTGGTGGCCGGCTCGGCGGTGTTCAGCGGCGGCGACTACCCGAAGGCGATCGCCGCGCTGTGCGTCAACGCGCAGCGCCGCGATCTCGCCGAGAGCGCGTGATGCGGGTCGCCGCCCTCTGCTTCGACCTCGACGGCACGCTGGTCGACAGCGCCGCCGGCATCGCGCTGGCGCTCAACACCGCGCTGGCCGAGGATGGGTTGCCGCCGTTCGACTTGACCACCGTGCGCGGCTGGATCGGTGACGGGCCCGACGCGCTGATCGTGCGCGCGCTCGACGCCAACGGGCTGCGCGACTTGCCGGTGCTCGCGGCCCGGCTGCGCCTGCGCTTCGACGCCGCCACGCTGGACACGCCGTCGGCGCAGGGCAGCGTCTACCCGGGCATCGCCACGCTGCTGGCCCGGCTGGGCGGGCGCTACCCGATGGCGGTGGTGACGAACAAGCCGACGCCGCTGGYGCGCGCGGTGCTGGACGCCGCCGGCCTGCTGGGGCATTTCGCGCAGGTGCACGGCGCCGACGCGCCGGCGCAGCGCAAGCCGGCGCCGCTGCTGATCCAGCAGGCGGCGCGCCGCTTCGGCGTCTCGGCGGCCAGCGTGCTGA
>NZ_JBFUGW010000326.1:0-6253 GCF_056402735.1 Rhizobacter sp. P3_C12 | reverse complement strand
CCTTCGCCAAGCCCGGCCCCCGCACCGRCTCCCACCCCGAGTCCCGCTCCTGCACCGGCGCCGAGTCCAGCGCCATCCCCAAGCCCCGCACCCGCACCGAGTCCGGCACCCGCGCCGGCACCGAGCCCGGCTCCGGCCCCCGCACCGTCCGCCAACACCTGGCCGGACCTCGGCAACACCCAGGCCCCCGCCCACACCGCGTCCCCGACGAGCAACAACGGCACGCCGACGCTCGGCGGCACGCTGACCTTCACGAACATCGGCGCCAAGGGCTACTGGGGCCGCCGGATCGAGGCGCAGGCCGGCAGCGCGAGCTGCAACGTGCAGTCGGAAGTCATCAAGTTCCCGTGGGGCGATGAATCCTGCTGCCGCACGAAGCACGACGTCACCAGCGACAGGATCAGCCCGTTCAACGAAGAACTCGGGCTGGTGCTCGACGGCCCGCTGCGCATCAAGCAGCTGGTCGTCTACCAGCCGCTGACCACCACCGACGGCAACTGGGCGATCCGCTCGTTCTGGGACCGCCGCACGCCCGACAAGCCGTACAACTTCCACTTCTCCGGGCCGAAAGGTTCGAAGGTGCTGCCCAGTGAGCTCGGCAACAGCTGCACCGTCTTCGCGTCACAGGAGAAGCCGTTCAAGTGCGGCCCCGGCAGCGACCCGTACTGCCCGGGCTCCGACCTCGACTTCGTCGGCTGGAAGGGCTCGAAGCTCGTCGTGATGCTGGCCGGCATGCCGTACGCCGACGACCCGACGATGAAGCCGCTGAGCTGCGTCACCGACGGCAAGGACGAGAAGGCCGAAGACTCGCCGTGGCTCGCGGTCGCCCCGTCGGAGCTGTACCGCGACGGCTGGTCGGGCTACAGCCCCTGCCACTGCTTCAGCAACACCCCCGGGCAACGCCGGGCTCGGCGACGGCTGCGGCCAGATCAACATCCTCGAGGTGGTGGCCGAATCGCAGGGCACGCAGTACGGCAACCGCGACATCATCAGCACCGGCATCCGCTCGTACCAGGTGGGCTCGCTGGGCGGCTCGACCTGCGGCGTCAAGGGCTGCACGATGGACCACTTCGCGGCCGATGCCGACCTGCTCGACGCCAACAGCCTGACGGTGATGAAGCAGGGCGCCGTGGTCGACGCCAACACCCGCGGCAGCGCCGGCCCGGTCTGGCGCCGCCCGGTGGACGACCGCTACTACCTGGTGCTGCTCGACGAGCAATCGCGCGCGGTGCAGGTGGCGATGGTCCACCCGGGCGCCATCCCGGCCTCGTTGAAGGCCATCGTGCCGGCATTGCCGAACACGATCACGCGCGCCGCGGTCGACAGCCTGATGGGGCTGCGCCTGCCGAACTAGGGTTCGACCGGATGCCCATAATTCACCATTCGTTGAATTATGGGCACCATGCCGTCGCCCCTGCCCGCCACTGCTGCCAGCGCTGCCAATGTCGTCGAGCTGCGCACCCGTGACGCCGAGCGCACGCAGCAGGAGATCCTGCGCGCCGCGATGCACGAGTTCGCTGCAAGCGGCCTGGGCGGCGCGCGCATCGACGGCATCGCCGAGCGCGCCGGCGTCAACAAGCGCCTCATCTACTACTACTTCGGCGGCAAGGACGAGCTGTTCCTCGCGGTGCTCGAGCAGACCTATGCCGACATCCGCAGCGCCGAGCGCGAACTCCACCTCGAACGCCTGAGCCCGCCCGACGCGGTGCGCCGACTGGTGTCGTTCACCTGGGAGCACTACCTCGCGCACCCGGAATTCCTGACGCTGCTGAACAGCGAGAACCTGCACCGCGCCCGCCACCTGAAGGCGTCCAGCCGCATCCGCGAGATGAACTCGCCGCTGGTGCAGACGCTCGGCGAGGTGCTCGAGCGCGGCCGCCGCGAAGGCACCTTCCGCGGCGGTGTCGACGCGGTGCAGCTCTACATCTCGATCGCCGGCCTGGCGTACTTCTACCTGTCGAACAACCACACGCTGTCGACCATCTTCGGGCGCGACCTGATGGCGACCAAGGCCTTGTCGGAGCGCCTCTCGCACATCACCGAGGTGGTGATGGGCTATGTCCTGCGGGACTGACGCCGCACTCACGTAATTCACCAAACAGTGAAGAAGGACCGCACGATGAAACGCTGGCTCCTGTCTCCCGCGCTGCGCCCGGCCTGGCTGCTGGTGGTGCTGCTGGTGCTGTGGGACCTGGCAGTGCGGCTGTTCCGCATCCCGCCCTACCTGATCCCCACGCCGTGGTCGGTGGCCCACCAGTTGGTGGCCGAGGGGCCGATGCTGCTGCGCGAGACGCTGCCCACGCTGTACGCCACGCTGGGCGGCTTCGCGCTGTCGGCGCTGTTCGGCGTGCCGATCGCGATGTGGATCGCCTCGTCGCGCCTGGTCGAGAGCTTCGTCTACCCGCTGCTGGTGTTCTCGCAGTCGATCCCGAAGGTGGCGATCGCGCCGCTGTTCGTCGTGTGGTTCGGCTTCGGCATCGTGCCCAAGGTGATCGCCGCCTTCCTGCTCGGCTTCTTCCCGGTGGTGGTCGCCACGGTGCAGGGCTTCAAGTCGGTCGAGGCCGACGTGATCGACCTGGCCCGCTCGATGGGCGCGAGCCCGTGGAAGGTGTTCATCAAGTTCCGGCTGCCCACCGCGCTGCCGTCGATCTTCAGCGGCCTGAAGGTCTCGGTGACGCTGGCGGTGGTGGGCGCGGTGGTCGGCGAGTTCGTCGGCTCCAACTCCGGCATCGGCTACGTGCTGCAGAAGGCCACCGGCAGCTTCGACCTGCCGCTGATGTTCGCCGCGCTGGTGCTGCTGTCGCTGGTGGGCGTGCTGCTGTTCCTCGCGATCGAAGGGGTCGAACGCTGGCTGATGCCGTGGCACGCGTCGCAGCGTGACGGGCAGCAGCCAGCGCATTGAATACAACGAAGGAGACAAGCATGAGACGACGCACCCTGGCCCGCGCCGCGGCCCTGGCCGCCCTGGGCTCCACGCTGGCGCTGCCCGCCTTCGCGCAATCGCGCGACAAGGTCGTGCTGCTGCTCAACTGGTACGTGTACAGCGAGCACGCGCCCTTCTTCATCGGCAAGGAGAAAGGCTTCTACGAGGCCGAGAACATCGACCTGGAGATCCAGGAGGGCCGCGGCTCGGCGGTGTCGATCCAGGCGGTGGCGGCAGGCTCGGCCACCTTCGGCTACGTCGACGTGCCGACGATGGTGAAGGCCGCCGCCAAGGGCGCGCCGGTGAAGGCGGTGGGCGTCGCGCTGCAGGTCAGCCCGATGTCGGTGATGGGCTTCTCCGAGAAGGGCGTGAAGACCGCGAAGGACATCGCCGGCAAGACCGTCGCGATGACGCCCGGCGACTCGATGAGCCAGATCTGGCCGCTGTTCCTGAAGAAGACCGGGCTGCAGGAGAACCAGTTCAAGACCGTCTCGGGCGACGCGCAGACCAAGCTGAATGCGGTGATCAACGGCCAGGCCGACCTGCTGCTCGGCTACGTGATGGACCAGAACATCAAGCTGCAGGATGCGACGAAGAAGCAAGTGCAGGTGGTGCGCTTCGCCGACTACGGCGTCAACCTGATCAGCTCCGGCATCGTCGCGCACAAGGACACGCTGGCCGCCAAGGCCGACCTGGTGAAGCGCTTTCTGCGTGCCACCACGCGCGCGCTCGAAGAGGCCGAGAAGAGCCCCGAGGCCGCGGTCGACGCGACGCTGAAGGCCAACCCCAAGTCGGGCCAGCGCGACACCATGCTGACCGGCCTGAAGCTGACGACGGCGCTGTACCACACCGACGAGACGCGGTCGCTGCGGCCGCTGCGGGTGTCGATGAAGAACGTCGCCGAATCGCTGGACCTGCTGGTGCAATACGGCGGCATGGACCCGGCCACGCGCGGCAAGCCGGAAGACTACGTCGCGCTGGACTATCTGCCGTGACATGCCGATGAGCGCCGTGCTGAAACCCGTCGCGTCGGCCGCGCCGGCGCCTGTGTTGATCGAGGCGCGCGGCCTGCACAAGACCTACCGCACGCAGGACGGCGACGTCGAGACGCTGCGCCCGCTCGACCTGGCGATCCGGGCCGGCGAGTTCGTCTCGGTGGTCGGCCCGTCGGGCTGCGGCAAGAGCACGCTGCTGAAGCTGGTGGCCGGGCTGCTGCCCGCGAGCGGCGGCGAGTTGACGCTCTCCGGCCGCCCGGTCAACGGCCCGCAGACCGACGTGGGCATCGTGTTCCAGAACGCGCTGCTGCTGCCGTGGCGGCGCGTCATCGACAACATCCTGCTGCAGGCCGAGATCCGCGGCCTGCCGATGGCGGCGGCCCGCGAGCGCGCGCAGCAGCTGATCGAGATGGCCGGGCTGCGCGGCTTCGAGAACAAGTACCCGTGGCAGCTGTCGGGCGGCATGCAGCAGCGCGTGGCCATCCTGCGGGCGCTGCTGCACGACCCACCGGTGCTGCTGATGGACGAGCCCTTCGGCGCGCTCGATGCGATGACGCGCGAGCGCATGAACCTGGAGCTGCAGCGCATCTGGGGCGCGGCCGGCAAGACGGTGCTGCTGATCACGCACAGCATCCCGGAGGCGATCTTCCTGTCGGACCGGGTGGTGGTGATGACCGAGCGGCCGGGCGCCATCGCCGCGGTGTACGACATCGCGCTGCCGCGACCGCGCTCGCTCGAGGTGATGGGCAGCGAGGCGTTCGCCGCGTATGCGAAGACGCTGCGCGCGCACTTCTACGCGCAGGGGTCGCTCGATGCGCATTGAAGGCATCCTGCTGGTCGTGCGCGCGGTCGACTGCGGCGTGCGGCCGGTGGCGCTGCGCCTGCCGTTCCGCTTCGGCGCGGTCACGCTCGATCGCTGCCCGCAGCTGTTCGTGCGCGCCACCGTCGAGGTGGCCGGCCGCGGCAGCTGGCAGGGCCACGCGGCCGAGCTGATGGTGCCGAAGTGGTTCGACAAGCGCGCCGGCTTCTCGCACGCGCAGAACGTCGAGCACCTGGCCAACGCGGTCGAGCGCACGGTGCAGGCCTATGCCGGCGACGCGTCGGCCAGCGCGTTCGAGCTGTTCCAGCGCCACGCGGCCGCGCTGGCCGACGCCGGCCGCCACGCCGGCGCGACCGAGCTGTCGAGCGCCTTCGGCCCGGCAGTCGTCGATCGCGCGGTGATCGACGCGCTGTGCCAGGCGCTCGGCGTGTCGGTGTTCGATGCGGTCGCTCGCAACGCGATCGGCCTGCAGCCCAGCGCGCTGCTGCCCGACCTGCGAGGCTTCGACTGGAACGGATGGCTGCCGACGCTGGTGCCGCGGCTGCGCATCGAGGCCCGCCACACCATCGGCATGCTCGATGCGCTGCAGGCGCAGCCCGCGGATGCCGGCCCGCTGCCGGTGAGCCTGCCGGCGGTGATCGCGCGCTACGGGCACCGCGTGTTCAAGATCAAGCTCGGCGGCGATCCGCAGGCCGATGTGCAACGCCTCGGCGAGGTGCTGGCGGTGCTCGACCGCGAGGCGCCCGGCCACCGCTACACGCTCGACGGCAACGAGCAGTACGGCGACACCACCGCGCTCTCCGAGCTGTTCGCACGGCTGGCCGCCCTGCCCGCGTACGCCGCGCGGCCCGACGCGCTGCTGTACCTCGAGCAGCCGCTGCCGCGCGATCGCTCGTTCGATGGCGCACTGCCAGCGCTGCCCTGCCCCCTGCTGATGGACGAGGCCGACGGCACGCTCGACGCCTTCGTGCGCGGCCGCGACGCCGGCTGGCACGGCGTGTCGAGCAAGGGATGCAAGGGCTTCTACAAGTCGCTGGTCAACCGCGCCCGCTGCGAGCGCTGGAACCAGGCCGCGCAGCGTGATGGCCAGCCGCCCGCATGGTCCATGTCGGCCGAGGACCTGACCTGCCAGGCCGGCCTCGCGGTGCAGCAGGACCTGGCGCTGGCCGCGCTGCTCGGCCTGGACCATGCCGAGCGCAACGGCCACCACTATGCCGACGGCTTCGGTGCCGCGCCGGCCGCCGAGCGCCAGGCCTTCGTGCAGGCCCATCCCGACCTGTACGACGCCGACGCTCGCCTGCGCATCGCCGGCGGCCGCATCGATCTCCACTCGCTGGCCGGCCCCGGCTACGCCCACGCGGCCACGCCGGACTGGTCGGCGATGCAGCCGCTGTCGCAGGCGGCCGCCCTCGTCTGAGTCCTCATCGTCCGCCCCCCGCAAGGAGCCCCATGGCCACACAACGACTCGGTCTGATCATGCACGGCGTCACCGGCCGCATGGGCATGAACCAGCAC
>NZ_JBFUGW010000325.1:0-6288 GCF_056402735.1 Rhizobacter sp. P3_C12 | reverse complement strand
CGCCGGTGCGCAGCCTCGCCGACTGGCTGCGCGGCCTGCCGCCCGCAAGCGGCCGCCGCTTCGTGCTGAGCCTGCGCACGCCCGAGCCGCTGCAGGCCGAGGCCGGCGCTGCGCTGACCTTCCTCAGCGGCCCCGAAGGCGGGCTCAGCGAGGCCGAGGAGGCAGCAGCCGCGGCCAGCGGCTTCGCACCGGCCAGCCTCGGCCCGCGCGTGCTGCGGGCCGACACGGCGCCGCTCGCGGTGCTCGCGCACCTCGGGCTCACCGGCCTGGGGCTGTCGCCGGGCGCCTGACCGGCCGAGCGGTCTTGTGGTCGACACGGGCGGCGCCCACAATCGCCGTTCCCACTCCAAGGAGCACCTCATGGGACTGCTGGATTCCGTGGTCGGCATGGTGGCCGGCCAGAGCGACCCGACGGGCCAGGGCGGCGGCAACCAGGCGGCGCTGATCGCCGCCGTGGTGTCGATGCTGAACTCGAACAGCGCGGGCGGAGGCCTCGGCGACCTGATCTCGCGCTTCCAGCAGGGGGGCCTCGGCTCGGTGATCGGTTCGTGGGTGTCGACCGGGCACAACCTGCCGATCTCGGCGGAGCAGCTGCAGAGCGTGCTCGGCTCAGGCCAGCTTGCGCAGATCGCCGAACAGCTCGGCCTGTCGCAGGACGAAGCGGCCGCGCAGGTGTCGCAGGTGCTGCCGCAGGTGGTCGATCACCTCACGCCGAACGGGGAGTTGCCTGAGAGCGCTGCCGGCAGCATGGGCGACATCGGCAGCTTGATCGGGAGCTTGCTGCGGCGTTGAAACGTCGGCGGGCCGAGCGCCGGGCCGCCCCAAGCCGGCCCGCATCCCCTTGGGGGATCGACCGGCGTACCCGCCGGGCGAGGGGTTGTCATGACCTCAGCGCGCTGAACCCGCGACCAGGTCGAAGCGGAACAGCCGGCACTCGATCGGGCCGTTCCACATCGGCGTGCGCTTCGATTCCTTCAGGCGCATCGCGCCGGGCAGCTTCATGTCCGGGCTCAGCACATAGGCCGTCCAGCCGCCTTCGTGCTGCGTGTACGCGCGCTTCCAGTGAGCGGACAGCCGCGGGAAGAAATCAGCGACCAGCGCCTTGTTGTCGCCATCCGCGTCCTCGCGCGCCGGCGCTGCCGCGCGCGCCTTGCCCGCGACCTCGATGCGCTCGCCGTACGGCGGGTTGATCATCAGCGTGCCGGGCAGCGTGGCCGGCAGCGCGGGCGCCGGGCGCTCCAGCGCATCGCCGCCGTTGAACTGGATCGCGTCCTCGACGCCGGCGCGCTGCGCATTGCGGCGCGCGAAATCGACCATCCGGAACGACACGTCGCTCGCGTGGATGGGCACCGCGCTCGCGTGGATGCGTGACTGCGCATGGCTCTTCAGGCGCTGCCATTGCGCACGCATCTCGGCATCGGCGAACGGCAGCAACCGCTCGAACGCGAAGCGGCGCTTCAGCCCGGGCGCGATGCCGCAGGCGATCTGCGCGGCCTCGATCGCGATCGTGCCGGAGCCGCAGCACGGGTCGTGCAGCGCGCCGCCGGCCTCGGGCGTGCCGCGCCAGCCGGCGGCGGCCAGCATCGCGGCAGCCAGCGTCTCCTTCAGCGGCGCGTCGCCCTTGTCCTCGCGCCAGCCGCGCTTGAACAGCGGCTCGCCCGAGGTGTCGACGTACAGCGACGCCCGCTCCTCGCCGACGTGCAGCAGCAGCGGCAGGTCGGGGTGGCGGGTGTCGACGCTCGGGCGCGTGCCGGTGGCCTCGCGCAACTGGTCGCACACCGCGTCCTTGATGCGCAGCGCGGCGAAGTTCAGGCTGCGCAGCGGGCTGCGGTGCGCGGTGGTGTCGACGCGCAGCGTGTGCTCGGGCGTGATCCACTGCTGCCAGTCGACGCTGCGCGCGAGCTCGTACAGGTCGTGCTCGTCGCGGTACGGCCCCTCGGCCACCTCGGCCAGCACGCGCTGCGCGAGCCGGCATTCGAGGTTCAGCGTCATCACGTCCTGCGGGTCGCCGTCGAGCGCGACGCCGCCGCGGCCGGCGTGCACCTGCGCGGTCGGCAGGATGCGCAGCACCTCTTCTTCGAGGAGCGCTTCAACGCCCGCGGCACAGGGCAGGAACAGGGGGAGGGCGCACATCGGGATTCAGTTCAGAGAGACTTGCGGAGGTTCGCGGGGGCGATCTTCAGCGCTTCGCGGTACTTCGCCACCGTGCGGCGCGCGACCTGGATGCCCTGCTCTTCCAGCATGTGGCTGAGCTGGCTGTCCGACAGCGGCTTGGCCGCGTCCTCGGCACTCACCAACTGCTTGATCAGCGCCCGCACCGCGGTGCTCGAGGCATTGCCGCCGGCCTCGGTGTTCAGCGACGAGCCGAAGAAGTACTTCAGCTCGAAGGTGCCGAACATCGTGGCCATGTACTTGGCCGTCGTCACGCGCGAGATGGTCGACTCGTGCAGGCCGAGCTCGTCGGCGATCTCGCGCAGCACCAGCGGCTTCATCGCGATCTCGCCGTGCGTGAAGAAGCTCTTCTGCCGCTCGACGATCGCCTGCGAGACGCGCTGGATGGTGTCGAAGCGCTGCTGGATGTTCTTCATGAACCAGCGCGCCTCCTGCAGCCGCGAGCTCAGCGCGCTGCCACCGGCGCCGCCGGAGCCGCGGCCCTGGCGGATCGCCTGCGCATAGAGGTCGTTGATGCGCAGCTTGGGCATCACGTCGGGGTTCAGCACGACCTTCCAGTTGCGGCCCGATTTCTGCACGATCACGTCGGGCACGATGATGTTGGCCTCGGCCCGCGCGAACGGGCGGCCGGGCTTCGGCTCCAGCGCGACGATCAGCGTCTGCGCTTCCTTGATCAGCTCCTCGTCGGCGCCGGTCGCGGCCATCAGCTTCTTCATGTCGCGCCGGGCCAGCAGGTCCAGGTGCTGCTTGCAGATGATGATCGCGATCATCTGCGCCTCGCAGCGCTCCTGCGCGCGCAGCTGCAGCGTCAGGCATTCGCCCAGGTTGCGGGCGCCGACGCCCAGCGGCTCCATGTTCTGCAGCCACTTCAGCGCGCACTGCAGGCGCTCGAGGATCTCCTCCTGCTGCTCGGGGTCGCCGGCCAGTTCGGCGGCGATCTCCTCGAGCGGGTCGGCCAGGTAGCCGTCGTCGTCGAGCGACTCGATCAGCACGGTGATCGCGATCGCATCTTCGGCGCTGACGCGCATGCCGAGCAGTTGCTCGCGCAGGTGATCCTGCAGGCTGGGGGCCTGCGGGTTGCGGTCCTGGCCGTCGAAGTCGTCGTCGGGGTTGCTGCCGCTGCCGGCCGCGCTGGGCGTCTCGCGGATGCCGTCGAAATCGTCGCGCTCGGTGCCGTTCTCCCAGTCCTCGCGCTCGGTCGCGCCGAACTCGGCGCTGTCGACGCCGGCGGACTCGTCGGGCGCGGTCTCGGCCGACGACTCGCTCGCGGTGCTGCTGTCGGCCTCGCGCTCGGCATTGCGCTCCGACGTGGTCAGCCGTTCGGTCAGGGGCTCGGACGGAGCCGCTTCTTCCAGCTCGGCCTCGAGGAAGGGGTTCTGCTCCAGCATCTGCTCGACTTCCTGGTGGAGTTCGAGCGTGGAGAGCTGCAGCAGCCGGATGGACTGCTGCAACTGCGGCGTCAAGGCCAGGTGCTGCGACAGGCGGACCTGAAGGGAGGGCTTCATGTGTCAGCCCTCACATGCGGAAGTGTTCGCCGAGGTAGACCTTTYGCACATCGGCGTTGTCGACGATCTCGGCCGGCGTGCCCTCGGTGAGCACACGCCCCTCGCTGATGATGTACGCGCGGTCGCAGATGCCCAGCGTCTCGCGCACGTTGTGGTCGGTGATCAGCACGCCGATGCCACGGCTCTTCAGGAACCCGATGATCCGCTGGATCTCGATCACCGCGATCGGGTCGACGCCGGCGAACGGCTCGTCCAGCAGGATGAAGCGCGGCTGCGTGGCCAGCGCCCGGGCGATCTCGACGCGGCGGCGCTCGCCGCCCGACAGCGCCGGGGCCGGGCTGTCGCGCAGCTTCTCGATGCTCAGGTCATTCAGCAGGTCGCCGAGCAGCTTGTCGACGGTGGCCTTCGGCAGCTCCTTGCCGTCGGGGCCGCGCTGCAGCTCGAGCACGGCGCGGATGTTCTCCTCGACGGTCAGCTTGCGGAAGATCGAGGCCTCCTGCGGCAGGTAGCTCAGGCCCAGGCGCGAGCGCTGGTGGATCGGCAGGCGCTCGACGCGCTGGCCGTCGATCAGGATCTGGCCGTCATCGGCGCGCACCAGGCCGACGATCATGTAGAAGCTGGTGGTCTTGCCGGCGCCGTTCGGGCCGAGCAGCCCGACGACCTCGCCGCTGCGCACCGACAGGCGCACGTCCTTGACGACCTTGCGCGCGCCATAGGTCTTCTGCAGGCCGATGGCCTCGAGCCGGCTGGTGTCGGCGGCAGCGGTGCTGGCGGGGACGGCGCTCAACGGCGTGCTCCCGAGGCGGCCTGCGACGCCGCTTCGGCGGCGGCCGGCGTGCCTTCCTTCGGCGTGAACACGTAGCGCACGCGGCCGGTCGGGTTGCTCGGGGTCACCGCGGCGCTGCCGCCGGCGACGGTGAACAGCTCGGCCGTGCCGTCGTAGGTGATCAGCGCGCCGGTCACTTCGTCGGCCACCGCGGTGCCGCGCAGCCGGCGCACCGAGGCCTTGTTGACGAAGCGGATGGTGTCGAGCTTGCTGTCGTACTCGAGGCGCTCGGCCTCGCCCTCGACGAATTCATTCACGCCCTCGCGCTTCTGCCGGAAGCTGGCCGGCTGGGTCGGCGTGCCGACGGCGATGGCGGACTGGTAACCGTCCGGTCCCTCGCGCACCTCGATGCGCGCCGCCTTGATCAGCATCGTCCCCTTGCTGACGACGACGTTGCCGTTGAACACCACCAGCTGGTTGATCAGGTCGACCTTGCCCGGCTGGTCGGATTCGACTTCCATCTTCTTCAGCCGGTCGGCCCGTTCGGCCTGGGCCGGCAGCGCCGCGGCGAGCATGCAGCCGGCGGCGACAAGCGCCAGCCGACGCCGGGAGAAAAGGGAGGTGTAGGTAAGTGGGGTCATTGCGGCATGAAACTTGCAGGCCATTCTAGCCACAGTTTCATGCCGTCGGGGTTACGAGATGAAGTCGGCGTTGCACCGACTGGGGGTCTCAAGCGCCAGCGCGCGACTTCTGAATGAGGAAGTCGGTGACCTGCAGCATGCGCTCGTTGGTGCCGGCCAGCGACCCCGACGTGAAGTAGCGGCCATTGATGCCCAGGGCTGGCACGCCGTCGAGCTTGTAGGCCTCGGCCAGCTTGGCGGCCTGCTTGGTCTTGGTCTGCGTCGAGAACGAGTTGTAGGCCTCCAGGAACTTGGCGCTGTCGATGCCGTTCTTGGCCATGAAGGCGGCGATCTCGTCGGGCTTGTCCAGGCGGGCGTGCTCGTTGTGGATCGCGTAGAAGACCTTGCGGTGCATCGCCTCGACCTTGCCCAGCGTCTCGAGTGCATAGAAGATCTTCTGGTGCGCGACGAAGGGCTCGTCGCGGAACGCGACCGGCACGCGGCGGAACACCACGTCGGCCGGCAGCTTCTTCTGCCAGGCGTCGAGCGCCGGCTCGAAGGCGTTGCAGTGCGGGCAGCCGTACCAGAAGAATTCCAGCACCTCGATCTTGCCCGGCGTGGCAGGCGACACCGGCTGCGCGAACTTGATGTAGTTGGTGCCCTCGACCGGGGCGCCTTGCGCGAGGGCGCCGGTGCTGGCGGTGAGGCCGATGGTGCCCAGGCCGGCACCGCCCAGGCTGGCTCCGACCAGCTGTGCCGAGAAATCGCGACGGTTCATGTTCAGTTCCAAAGTGGTAGGGATCAACGACGAGCGGTGGAGTCGGTGTCGGATGGAAAAGTTCAGGGCTGCTCTTTCGATCCCGGCTTACTTCTGCACGCGGACCAGCGCCGATTCCACCCCCACGCCATCCAGTTTTTCCTTCGCCAGGTCGGCGTCTTCCTTCTTGTCGTACGGGCCGAGGCRCACCCGGAACATCGTGCGCCCGGACTGCTCGCGCTCGGTGATCTTGGCCTGCAGGCCCATCATCGCCAGCTTGGCCCGCTGCTGCTCGGCATCCTCGACGCGCCCGAAAGCGCCTGCCTGGACGAAGTAGCTCAACGCATCGGAGCCGGGTTTGGTGGACGCGATCACCGGGGCGGGCGGGCTGGCCGGCGTGGCCGCTGCCGTCGCCGGGCTGCGGCCTTCGAGGATGGCGGCCGGGTCGCGGCGCGGGCTGCTGGCGGC
>NZ_JBFUGW010000324.1:0-6300 GCF_056402735.1 Rhizobacter sp. P3_C12 | reverse complement strand
GGCTGCGCCCGTGCGCCGCCCGCCGCCGGTGGTCGCGGCGCCGCCTGTGCGGCCGGCTCCTGCGCCGCCGCCTGTGGTGGCCGCACCGCCTGCTGCCAAGCCGCCCGTCACCACACCGGCGGCCCGCCCCGCCGCCCGCAACGACGAACCCCCGCCCTGGCTCGACGTGCCGTTCGACGACGAGCCCTCCGCCGCATCGGCCTCGTCGATGCCCGACCTCGACGACGAGCCGCCCGCACGCGCCGCGGCAACGCCGTCCGCCCCCGTCCCGGTGCCGATGGCCGCACCCGCCGTGCCGGCCTTCGAGCGCACGCCGCTCGGCGACCGCTGGAACGAGCTCGTCGTGCAGATGGTGCAGGCCAACGCCATCGGCGCGCTGGTGCGTGAGCTTGCCCTGCAAGGCCAGTGCGTCGCACTCAACGAGCAGGGCGCCGAGGCCGTCTGGCGCCTGCGCGTCGAGCGCGAGACGCTGCGCGCCGAGGTGCAGCGCACCAAGCTGCAGGCGGCCCTCGTCACGCAGCTGGGCCGCCCGGTGCGGCTCGAGGTCGAACCCGGCGTGCCGGCAGATTCACCGGCCCTGCGGGCGGCCGCCGAGCGCGCACGCCGCCAGGCCGAAGCCGAACAGATCATCCACAACGACCCGCTGGTACAAGCGCTGATGCAGCAGTTCAAGACCGCACGCATCGTGCCCGGCTCGGTCAAACCCCACTGAAACCCGAGGACCCCTCACCATGATGAAGAACCAACTCGCCGGCCTGATGAAGCAGGCCCAGGCGATGCAGGACAACCTGAAGAAGGCGCAGGAAGAACTCGCCCACATCGAGGTCGAAGGCCAGTCCGGCGCCGGCCTCGTGAAGGTCACGATGACCTGCAAGCACGACGTGAAGCGCATCGTGATCGACCCGAGCCTGCTGGCCGACGACAAGGACATGCTCGAAGACCTGGTGGCTGCCGCCTTCAACGACGGCATCCGCCGCGCCGAAGAGGTCTCGCAGGAGAAGATGGGCAAGCTCACGGCCGGCATGCCGTTGCCGCCGGGCATGAAGTTCCCGTTCTGACCCAGTGGCCGAACCTGCTCTCGACGGATTGATCGAAGCGCTGCGCCGGCTGCCCGGCGTCGGGCAGAAATCCGCGCAGCGCATGGCCTTCCACCTGCTGCAGCACGACCGCGACGGCGCCGCGCGCATCGCCGCGTCGCTGCAGAAGGCGGTGGCCGACGTGCGCCACTGCGACCGCTGCCACACCTTCACCGAGGGCGCCATCTGCAGCACCTGCGCCGATGAGCGGCGCGACGCGCGCCTGCTGTGCGTCGTCGAGACGCCGGCCGACCAGGCGGCGCTCGAGCGCACCGGCAGCTACAAGGGGCTGTATTTCGTGCTGATGGGACGGCTGAGCCCGCTCGACGGCGTCGGCGCGCGCGACATCGGCCTTGCGCAGCTGATCGAGCGTGCCACCGATGGCTCGGTCGAAGAAGTCATCGTCGCGACCAACTTCACCGCCGAAGGCGAGGCCACCGCGCACGTGATCGGCGAGACGCTCAAATCACGTGGCTTGCGCGTCACGCGGCTGGCGCGCGGCGTGCCGATCGGCAGTGAGCTCGAATACGTCGACCTGGGGACGATCGCGCACGCGTTGAGCGAGCGGCGCTAGTCCCCGCTGCTCACTGCTTCGCGACCCGCGTCGTCCGCTTCGCCGGCCGATGCGCCTTCGATGCGGTTCGCACCGCCGGCTTGCGCGCCGTCGCCTTGCCCGCGACGAACACATACACCGTCTGCCCCGGCTTGAAGTTCGCGCCGACCGTCGTCTTGTTCCACAGCGCCACCTGTGCCGCGCTCACGCGGTAGCGCTGCGCCACCGTCGCCACGCTCTCGCGCTTGCCGGCCTTCAGCGCCATGCGGCGCAGCGTCGGCGATTCGGAGACGAGCGACATCACGCCGTTGTCGGCCAGGTGCCCCGACACATCCGTCTGGCGGCTCTCGCCGCGCGGCACCAGCAGCGTCGAGCCGGCACGCACCAGCATGCGCGGAGGGATGTTGTTGACCTCGCGCAGCTGCGCCTCGGTCATCCCCACCTGCTTGGCCGCATCGGCCGGGCGCAGCGTGCGCGGCGCGACCCAGGCCGTCCAGGTGGCCAGCGGCCCGCGGTGCTCGCCGATGCTGCGCACGAACTGGCTCGCGTTGTCGTACGGCAGCAGCAGCTGCGGCGTGCCGGCCGCGAGGATCACCGGCCGGTTCATCTGCGGGTTCAGCGTCTGGAACTCTTCCAGCGACACGCCGGCCAGCCGCACCGCCAGCGCCACATCGATGTCGCGCTCGATCGGCACGCTGAGGAAGTACGGGTGGTTGTCCAGCGAGGGCAGCGTCAGCAGGTACTGCTCGGGGTGCAGCACGATGTTCTTCACCGCCTGCAGCTTGGGCACGTAGAACGCCGTCTCGTTCGGCATCTTCAGGCTGAGGTAGTCGGTCGGCTTGCCGGCGCGGCGGTTGCGCGCGATGGCGCGCTGCACATTGCCCTCGCCCCAGTTGTAGGCGGCGAGCGCCAGGTGCCAGTCGCCGAACATGTCGTGCAGCCGGGCCAGGTAGTCGAGCGCGGCGCGCGTCGAGCCGAGCACCGAGCGGCGGTCGTCGCGGAACACGTTCTGCTTCAGCGAGAAGGTGCTGCCGGTGGCCGGCATGAACTGCCACATGCCCGAGGCCTTGGCCGACGACACCGCCTGCGGGTTGAACGCGCTCTCGACGAAGGGCAGCAGCGCCAGCTCGGTCGGCATGCCGCGGCGCTCGACCTCCTCGACGATGTGGAACAGGTAGCGGCTGCCGCGCTCGGTCATGCGCTGCACGTAGTCGGGTCGCGACGCATACCAGCGCTCGGCGGTGCGCACCTGGTCGGTGTCGAGGTCGGGCATCGCGTAGCCGTGGCGCAGGCGCGACCACAGGTCGATGCTCGCGGTCGGCGCGTTCAGGTCGACCTTCTCTTCGGGGCGCAGCGGATCGATCGGCGGCGCGACGGCCGGGCCTTCGGCGACGGTGGTGTTGTCGGCGGCCGAGGCTGCCCCGGCGGGTGCGCTGGCCGCCGCCGATGCCTCCGGTGCGGAGGCTGCGGGGCCCGCGCCGGCAATGCCGCCCTCGGTCGGGGTCGTGGTCGCGCAGGCCGCCAGCAGCGCCAGCGCGGCGAACAGGCCGAGGCCGCAGCCTCGTCGCAAAGTGAGTGGCAAGAGCGGGTTCAGAAAGGTCATCAGAAGTTGTTTTTCCAGTGGCGCAGCGCGGCCAGCACGTCGACTTCGTCGTCGGGCCGGGCGCCGTGGGTGGCGGCGGCAGCTGCCACCTCGGGTTGCGCACAGCGCATGAAGGGATTGATGCGGCGCTCCTGCGCGATCGAGCTCGGCAGCGTCGCGCGGCCGTCGGCGCGCAGCGATTCGCAGCGTGCGGTGTAGTCGAGCAGGTCGCGGTTGTGCGGCTCGACGGCGCGTGCGAACTTCAGGTTCGACAGCGTGTACTCGTGCGCGCAGCACACCCGCGTGTCGCCGGGCAGCGCGGCCAGGCGCGACAGCGAGCGGTGCATCTGCGCCGGCGTGCCCTCGAAGAGCCGGCCGCAGCCGCCGGAGAAGAGGGTGTCGCCACAGAAGAGGATCGGCGCATTGCCATCGCCGTCGTGGTCTCCGACGGCGCAGAAGTACGCGATGTGGCCGGCGGTGTGCCCCGGCACGTCGATCACCTCGAAGCGCAGGCCGAGCCACTCGGCGGCATCGCCATCGCGCAAGGGGGTGAACGGGGTGGGGATCTTCTCGCGCGCCGGCCCGTAGACGGGGCCTTCGAGGCGCGGCCGCAGCGCATCGACGCCGCCGACATGGTCGCCATGGTGATGGGTCACTAGAATCGCCGACAGCCTCAGGCCATGAGCGTCCAGCGCTTGCTCCACCGGTGCCGATTCACCCGGATCGACGACGAGAGCCTGCCGGCCATCGTGAAGCATCCAGATGTAGTTATCGGCAAAGGCTGGCAGGGCAAGCAGTTTCATGACACAAGTCGGCGGGATTATAGGTTTGGCCCAGTGGCTGGAGACCCCCCCGGGGCGCTACCTGCTGGCCTGGGAACAGGCCCAACTCGATCGAAGCGTGGCCGATGTGTTCGGATTTCACGCTTTGCAGCTCGGCATGACCGAGCTCGAAGGCTTGAGGGCCAACCGGATGCCACACCGTTGGGTGGCGCTCGATGCGCATGGAAAGCTGGTGGAGCGCGATCCCGCGGCCGAAGTTCCCACCGATGCCGCCGCCGGTGTTACCAACGGCGTTCCCGCCGAGCGCGTGGCCGTCGTGCTGCGCTGCGATTTCGATGCGCTGCCGTTCGATTCGCAGAGCCTCGACCTGGTCGTGCTGCCGCACACGCTGGAGCTGGCGCGCGACCCGCACCTGGCGCTCGGCGAGGTCGAGCGCGTGCTGCGGCCCGAAGGGCGCGTCGTGATCCTCGGCTTCAACCCGACCAGCCTGTGGGGCCTGCGCCAGCGCTGCGGCCGGCTGCTGCGCTACATCGGCTTTTCGCGCCAGAAGCCGCTTTTCCTGCCGAACGACGGCGAGTTCCTCGGCTACTGGCGGCTGCGCGACTGGCTGCGGCTGCTGAGCTTCGAGGTGCAGGGCGGGCGCTTCGGCTGTTATCGTCCTCCCCTCAAGACCGACGCATGGCTGGCGCGCTATGCCTGGACCGAGCGCATCGGCGAACGCTGGTGGCCGGTGCTCGGCAGCGTCTACCTGCTGGTGGCGGTGAAGCGCGTGCGCGGCATGCGGCTGGTCGGCCTGATCCGCCAGCAGCGCACCGCCGGCCAGCGTGCCGCCACCGTCGCGAGCCATCGCGCGCATTCTTCTTCCGAGACCCCATGACTGAAGCATCTTCCGCCGCAACCTCCGAGCAGCCGCTGATCAAGCGCCCGCAGGTCCTGATCTACACCGACGGCGCCTGCAAGGGCAATCCCGGCCCTGGCGGCTGGGGCGCGTGGCTGCGTACCGGCGAGCACGAGAAGGAGATGTTCGGCGGCGAGCGCCAGACCACCAACAACCGCATGGAGCTCACCGGCGTGATCGAGGCGCTCGCGTCGCTGAAGCGCACCTGCGACGTGATCATCTACACCGACAGCGAGTACGTGCGCAAGGGCATCACCGAGTGGATCCATGGCTGGAAGACGCGCGGCTGGAAGACGGCCGACAAGAAGCCGGTGAAGAACGCCGACCTGTGGCAGCGGCTCGACGGGCTGCGCAACCTGCACCACGTCGACTGGCGCTGGGTGAAGGGCCACGCGGGTGACCCCGGCAACGAGCGCGCGGACCAGCTGGCCAACAAGGGCGTCGAAAGCGTGAGGTGAACCCGTAGCCCGGATGGCAATCCGGGACGCGTTCAAACCAGCCCGTCGAAGGGCAGGATCTCCACGAGGCTGCCGGCCGGGACATCCCCCTGCTCATGCGGCAGCACGACGAGGCCGTTCGCCTCGCTCATGCTGCGCAGCACTCCCGAGCCCTGCGAGCCGGTGATCGCCACCTGCCAGTGCCCGTCGGCACCGCGCGAGACGATGCCGCGCTGGTACTCGGTGCGCCCCGGCCGCTTGCGGATCGCCGTCGTGCAGCGCGCCTGCAGCATCGGCAGCGGCTCGACCGCGGCACCCGACATCGCGCGCAGCGCATCGCGCACGAAGGCGTAGAAGCCCACCATCACCGCAACCGGGTTGCCCGGCAGCCCGAACAGCACCGCCTCGCGGCCCTGGCTCGCGATGCGGCCCACCGCCATCGGCCGCCCCGGCCGCATCGCGATGCGCCAGAACAGCACCTCGCCGAGCCGCGCCATCACCGTGCGCGTGTGATCGGCCTCGCCGACGCTGACGCCGCCCGAGGTGATCACCACGTCGGCGTTCTCCACCGCATGGCGCAGCGCGGCCTCGAGCGCGGCGGGTTCATCGCGCACGATGCCCAGGTCGAGCACCTCGACGCCGAGCCGCTGCAGCATGCCCCACAGCGTGTAGCGGTTGCTGTCGTAGACGCAGCCCTGGTCGAGCGGCTCGCCGATCGAACGCAGCTCGTTGCCGGTGGAGAAGAAGGCGACGCGCGGGCGGCGCCACACCGGCAGTTCGCCGCGGCCGAGCGAGGCGACGAGGCCGAGATCGGCCGGCCGCAACGCGCGGCCGGCGTGCAGTGCGATGCTGCCGCGTGCCAGGTCTTCGCCGGCCAGCCGCCGGTTCGCGCCGGTCTTCACGGCACCGGCCGGCACGGTGATCCGCTCGCCGTCGACCCGCACGAACTCCTGCGGCACGACGGTGTCGAGG
>NZ_JBFUGW010000323.1:0-6306 GCF_056402735.1 Rhizobacter sp. P3_C12 | reverse complement strand
CTCGAGAGCTTGTCGAAGGTCAGCTTGCCGTCGGGCTTCGGGTAATCGATCTTCGGGCACTCGGCGGCCGGCTTCAGGCGGGCGTTGTCGGGCACGGTGCTGTGGATCGTCCACGGCGGCGCCTTGAAACCGAGCTTGGGCAGCAGCCACAGCTCGATGCCGTTCATGATCGACGACAGGAACAGGCCCTTCTTCATCCACTGCTTGGTGTTGCGCGAGGCCTGCAACTCTTCGTAGAGCCAGCTCTTCTCGAAGGCCTGCGGGTAGGCGGTGAGCTCGTCGTGCTGGCGGCCGGCGGTGACGGYGGCGAACGCGGCCTCGGCGGCCAGCATGCCGGTCTTGATGGYCGCGTGGCTGCCCTTGATGCGCGAGAAGTTCAGGAAGCCGGCCTCGCAGCCGACCAGCGCGCCGCCGGGGAACACGAACTTCGGAAGGCTCATCAGCCCGCCGCAGGTGATCGCGCGGGCACCGTAGCCGATGCGCTTGCCGCCTTCGAGGCAGGCGCGGATGGCAGGGTGGGTCTTCCAGCGCTGCATTTCCTCGAACGGGCTGAGCCAGGGGTTGCTGTACTCGAGGCCGGTGATGAAGCCGAGCGTGACCTTGTTGTCTTCCATGTGGTACAGGAAGCCGCCGCCGTAGGTGCTGTTGTCCATCGGCCAGCCGAGCGAATGGATGACGTGGCCGGGCTTCGCCTTGGCGGGGTCGATCTCCCAGAGTTCCTTGATGCCGAGCGCGTAGGTCTGCGGATCGCGGCCGTCGTCGAGCCTGAAGCGCGCGATCAGCTGGCGGCCGAGCTGGCCGCGAGCGCCTTCGGCGAACACGGTGTACTTGGCGTGCAGCTCCATGCCGAGCTGGAACTCGCCGGTGGGTTCGCCGTCCTTGCCGATGCCCAGGTTGCCGGTGGCGACGCCCTTGACCGAGCCGTCGGCGTTGTAGAGCACTTCGGCGGCGGCGAAGCCGGGGAAGATCTCGACGCCGAGGGCTTCGGCCTGCTGGCCGAGCCAGCGCACGACATTGCCGAGGCCGACGATGTAGTTGCCGGCGTTGTGCAGGCTGCCGGGGATCAGGAACTGCGGGGTGCGCAGCGTGCCGGCCTGGCTGAGGAACAACATCTCGTCGTGGGCGACGGGCTGGTTCAACGGGGCGCCGAGTTCCTTCCAGTTGGGGAACAGTTCTGTGAGGGCGCGCGGGTCCATGATGGCGCCGCTCAGGATGTGGGCACCAGGCTCGGAGCCTTTCTCCAGCACGACGACCGAGATCTCCTTGCCTTGCGAAGCCGCCAGCTGCTTGAGCTTGATCGCCGTCGCCAGGCCGCCGGGGCCACCCCCGACGATCACGACGTCGTACTCCATGGATTCGCGCGGGCCGTGTTGCTCGAGGATGGCTTCGGGGGTCATGTCGGTCCTTGTGTCCTGGGCGCTGCGCGGC
Organism: Rhizobacter sp. P3_C12; assembly: GCF_056402735.1. Classification (NCBI taxonomy): domain Bacteria; kingdom Pseudomonadati; phylum Pseudomonadota; class Betaproteobacteria; order Burkholderiales; family Sphaerotilaceae; genus Rhizobacter; species Rhizobacter sp. P3_C12. Next base: position 4,878 of record NZ_JBFUGW010000323.1, on the reverse strand, counting down.
AGGCGGCGCTTGTCTCGGTGCGCGGCATTGTATCGGGGGCTGGTGCGGAAAAGAACGATCGTTCTTTTTTTGGATTGCCGGGTTTCGCCCCGGCGGGCGAGTCACTTTCTTTGTCTTGCCAAAGAAAGTAACCAAAGAAGGCGCTTCGAAAACCATACGGTTCGTTCAGTCTCGCTGCGGACAACGCTGACACTTCGGCTAGCCATCCACGTTCATTGGGATTGTTGGCCGTTCTCTTCCACACGACTCGTTCGCTTCGCGTCGCATCGTCTTGCACCGGCGACTGCTGCCGCTACTGCGTCATCCCGGCGATGCGCAGCGAGCGGGATGGAGAAGAACGGCCAACAATCCCAATGAAGGTGGATGTGCAGCCGAAGTGTCAGTGTTGTCCGCAGCGAGACTGAACGAACCGTATGGTGTTGTATTGAGGCCCTTTGCTTTGGTTACTTTCATTTGGGCTTCAAATGAAAGTGACTCGCCCGCCGGGGCGAGACCCGGCAGCAGCCTCACGCAGTGAACCACCCCCGGGGAAGGGGAAAAGCGGTCACCGTCCGCCGAACGGCACCCCGGTCAGCACATCCGCATGACCCCGCGGCGCAGACCGCCCGTACTGCGGTGGCGGTGCCACCTGCGCCCCCAGCTCGGCCGCTGCGTGCCACACCCAACGCGGGTTCCACAGCATCCCGCGTGCCAGCGCCACCATGTCGGCGTCCCCGTCGACAAGGATCTGCTCGGCCTGCGACGGTTCGGTGATCAGGCCGACCGCCATCGTCGGCAGACCGCTGGCCTCCTTGATGGCACGCGCGAACGGCACCTGGTAGCCCGCACCCAACTTGATCTGCTGCTGCGACGTGATGCCGCCCGACGACACATCGATGAAATCGCAGCCGCGTGCCTTCAAGGCCTTCGCGAACTCCACCGTCTGCGGCAGCGTCCAGCTCGGCGCTTCGCCATGCTCCATCCAGTCCGTCGCCGATACGCGCACGCCCAGCGGCTTGTGCGCCGGCCACACCGCACGCACCGCATCGAACACCGCCAGCGGCAGACGCATCCGGTTCTCCAGGCTGCCCCCCCATGCATCAGTGCGCTGGTTGCTGATCGGCGACAGGAACTGGTGCATCAGGTAACCGTGCGCACAGTGCAGTTCGATCACGTCCAGGCCCAGCCGCTGCGAGCGCTCGGCCGCCTTCGTGAACTGCGCGATCACGGTGYGGATGTCGTCTTCGCTCATCGCGTGCGGCGGCGCCTCTTCAGGGCGCTGGCGCACCGCCGACGGGGCCCACGGCGTCCAACCGCCGTTTTGCGGCGTGATCAGCTGGCCGCCCTTCCACGGCGGGGCGCTCGACGCCTTGCGGCCCRCATGCGCCAGCTGGATGCCGATCGCGCCCTTGGCATGCGGGCGGATCGCCGCCAGCACCCGCGCCAGCGCGGCTTCGTTCTCGTCGCTCCACAAGCCCAGGCAATCGGGCGTGATGCGGCCCTCGGGGCTCACGCCCGTGGCCTCGATCAGCGTCAGCGCGGCACTGCCCTGCGTCAGCGCGCCGAGGTGCATCACGTGCCAGTCGGTGGCAGAGCCGTCGACGGCCGAGTACTGGCACATCGGCGCGACGATCACGCGGTTGGAGAGCTCGAGCTCGCGCAGCGCGAGCGGGCGGAACAAGGTGGGATTCATCGGACTCCTGCAGACGGTTGAAGCACGGTGGCTTCGTGCTATCTTGCCCCACAGCCTTGGCCGCCGCTGACCCCAGGTCTTTGACGTGAGGTCGGCTTCGTGCCGCAACATCGAACAAATCAAGGAGCCAGAACATGAGCTACAGCATCGATCTCTCCGGCCGCGTCGCGCTGGTCACCGGTGCCTCCAGCGGGCTGGGTACCCAGTTCGCCAAGACACTCGCCAGTGCCGGCGCCGCCGTCGTGCTGGCCGGCCGCCGCGTCGAACGCCTGAAGGCGCTGCGCGCCGAGATCGAGGCCGGCGGCGGCGTCGCCCACGTCGTCAAGCTCGACGTGACCGACCACGACAGCATCAAGGCCGCCATCGCCCACGCCGAGACCGAGATGGGCACCCTCGACATCCTCGTCAACAACTCCGGCGTCAGCACCACGCAGAAGCTCACCGACGTGACGCCCGACGACTACGACTACGTGATGGACACCAACACCAAGGGCGCGTTCTTCGTCGCCCAGGAGGTGGCCAAGCGCATGCTGGCGCGCGCCAAGGGCGCCGCACCCGGCACCTTCACCGGCGGGCGCATCGTCAACATCGCGTCGATGGCCGGGCTCAAGGTGCTCGGCCAGATCGGCGTCTACTGCATGAGCAAGTCGGCCGTCATCCACATGACCCGCGCAATGGCGCTTGAATGGGGCCGCTACGGCATCAACGTCAACGCGATCTGCCCCGGCTACATCGACACCGAGATCAACCACCACCACTGGAAGACCGAACAGGGCAAGAAGCTGATCGACATGATGCCGCGCAAGCGCATCGGCCAGCCGCAAGACCTCGACGCCGTGCTGATGATGCTGTGCGCCAACGAGAGCCACTTCGTCAACGGCGCCGTGATCCAGGCCGACGACGGGTTCGCGGTGTGAGCCTGCGGCCGCTGACCCTGCTGGAGGCCCGCGCGCTCGGCGTGCTGATCGAGAAGGCCAGCACCGTGCCCGACAGCTACCCGCTGTCGCTGAACGCGCTGGCCTCCGGCTGCAACCAGAAGACCGCCCGCGATCCGGTGATGAACGCGACCGATGCCGAGGTGCAATCGGCCGTCGACGCGCTGAAGGCCCTGCACCTGGCCTTCGAGTCCAGCGGCTCGCGCGTCAGCCGCTACGAGCACAACCTCGGCCGCGCGCTCGCGCTGCCGTCGCAATCGGTCGCGCTGCTCGCGGTGCTGATGCTGCGCGGGCCGCAGACGGCCTCCGAACTGCGCGCCAACTGCGAGCGGCTGCACCGCTTCGCCGACACCTCGTCGGTCGAGGCCTTCCTCGACGAACTGGCCACGCGCGCCGACGAGAAGGGCGGCCCGCTGGTGGTCAAGCTGCCGCGCGCGCCCGGTGCCCGCGAGGCGCGCTGGACCCACCTGCTGAGCGGCATGGTCGACATCTCGGCGATGCCGGTGGCGTCGAGCGACGAGGATTTCGTCGCCACCAGCGAGCTGGCGGCACTGAAGGCGCAGCAGCTGAGCCTGAAGCGCGAGGTCGACGAACTGCGCGCGCTGGTCGAGCGGCTCTACGAGGAGCTGGGCGTCAGCAGATCATCGGATTGACGTGCGGGATCGAATGACGAACTGAGCGGAGTCTCATGAGCGGAGCGAGGAAGTGGTGCCTCAGGCTGGCGGCCGTGATGGGCCTGGCCGCTGCGTTCATCCTGCCGGCCACGGCCCAGCCGCAGCCGCCGCAGCTGCCATCCCCCACGCTGCGCCTCACCGACGCCGAGCGCGCCTGGGTGGCCCAGCACCCGGTGGTGCGCGTCGGCACCTCGCCCGGCCTGCCGCCTTATTTCACGTTCGATGCCAATGCCGAGCGGCCGCAGGGCTACGTGATCGAGCTGATGGACCTGCTGGCCGAGCGCACCGGGCTGCGCCTCGACTACCAGCGCTCGCCCAGCCAGGCCGTGATGCTGGAGACGCTGGCGCGCGGCGAACTCGATGCGGTGGCCTTCACCGCGGCACCGGCCGATGGCGCCGGCACCTTGCTGCACACCCGGCCGATGCTCGGCGCGAACATGGTGCTGGCGGTGCGGCGCGACGTCTCCGACGTGTCGCCCGCCACCGAGTTCGGCGGCTACCGCGTCGCCGTCGAGGCGGCCTCGGCGGCCGACGGCCTGCTGGTGTCGCGCTTCCCCGGCGCGCAGGTGCAGCGCTACGACAGCGCCGAAGGCGCGCTGCGCGCGGTCGCTTCGGGCGATGCCGACCTCTACATCGGCTACCGCCACGTCGCGGTGCACTACATCGAGAAGAACCTGCTGGCCAACGTGCAGGTGCGCGGCGGCTTCGGCCCCGGGCTGACGGCGCTCGGCCCGGCCGTGCGGCGCGAGCTGCCGCTGCTGCACGCGGTGCTCGACAAGGCGATGGCCTCGGTCACGCAGAGCGAGCAGGCCCAGCTCGCACGCCGCTGGCTGCCCGAGGATGCCGACGGCGCACCGCACAACGTGATGCTGACCGATGCCGAGCGCCGCTGGGTCGATGCGCACGGCCGCATCCGGGTCGGCTACGACGCCGCCTTCGCACCGATCACGCTGCGCAACGACCTGACCCAGCTGCGCGGGCTGGGTGCCGACTTCCTCCGGCTGGCCGCCGGCAAGGTCGGCGTGACGATCGAGAGCGAGATCGGCGGCAGCTTCGCCGAGATGTACCAGCGCGGCTTGAAGGGCGACATCGACGTGCTGGTCGGCGCCGCGCGCACGATGCAGCGCCGGCAGGATTTCGATTTCGTCGGCCCGTTCCTGCGCGTGCCCACCGGCATCGTCACGCGCAGCCCCGACGGGCCGCTGGTGACCCGGCTGGGCGAGGTCGGCCCCATGCGCATGGCCTTGCTGCAGGACCACTTCCTGATCCCGCAGCTGAGCAGCCGCTACCCGGCCATCCAGCTGATCACGGTCCCGACGCAGGAGGGCGCTTTGCAGGCGGTCGCCGACGGCCGGGCCGATCTCGCGATCGGCAACCTGAAGGTGGTCAACCAGTTGATCAACGACGGCCTGACCGGCCGCGTGCGCGTGACCGGCACGCTGGGCGATGCCGACAGCGAGCTGTACTTCGCGGTGCGGCGCGAGCTGCCCGAGCTCTCGCACCTGCTGCGCAAGGGGCTGGATGCGGTGAGCGCGGCCGAGGCTTCGGACATCGAGCGCCGCTGGCTGCTGGGCAGCGGCACGCTGAGCATGAGCCG
>NZ_JBFUGW010000322.1:0-6341 GCF_056402735.1 Rhizobacter sp. P3_C12 | reverse complement strand
CGTAGATGCCGTAGCAGCGGGGCAGCTCGTCACGCTTCAGGTGGCGCGAGGTGATCAGGTCGACCGCCATCCAGCGCTCGAGCATGCGGATGTTCGGGTGGCGCTTCACCTCGGCGAGCAGCACGTCGTGGATGGCCTTGCCGGTGGCATCGGCGGCATGCGCGATGCGGCGCACCGCGTGGCCGCCTTCGCGCGTCAGGTGCAGGCCGAGCGGGCCTTCGGGATCGGGCGAGAACGGCACGCCGCGCTCGACCAGCCATTCGATCGCCTGCGCGCTGTGCTGTGCAATGAAGCGCGCGGTGTGCTCGTCGACCAGGCCGGCACCGGCGTCCTGCGTGTCGCGCACGTGCGAATCGATGCTGTCGTCGGTGCCGAGCACGCCGACGATGCCGCCCTGCGCCCAGGCGGTCGCGGCCTCGTCGAGGTTGCGCTTGGCCAGCACGACCACCGGCCGGGTCTGTGCGATGTGCAGCGCGACGGTCAATCCCGCCAGGCCCGCGCCGACGATCACGACCGGCAGGGAGGAAACAGCTTCAGCGCGCGACGAGGCCATGAGGCGGACGCAGAGTGGGAGACGGGCGATTCTATCGGCGGCCTCCTGCACCCCTGGGCGCCCATGGCAAAGGCGCGGCCGCGCGTCAAGCCCCAAGTCGGCGGAGAAAGGCGAGGCTTTTTGCGACCTTTGCCCCTGTCACATCCTGAAACAAGCTCCTACACTGCCGCGTCAGGTCACCCCAGCAGCAAGTTCCCCCATGTCGAGCCTTCCCCCTTTCTCCACCGACGCCGAACCCGCGCAGGGCGACGCCGCAGACGGCTGGCAGGCCACGCGCGCGCAGACCGTGGTGGCCACCCAGATCCTCGGCAACGACGAGGACGACGCTCCCGAAGAGCAGCGCGACATCGGCCGCCAGGTCAGCGCCGACCAGCGCGAGCTGTTCGTCTCGTGCGACCCGGCCGAGGCGATGCAGCAGCAGTTCGAGTTGCTGCACCCCGACTACATCGCGCTGCACGACGTGGGCACCGTGTCGTCGCGCAAGCTGCTGGCCGGCGTGGCCGCGGCCAGCAACCGCTCGCTGCAGAAGCTGGTGATCCGCCGCCAGGGTTACGGCACGCCGCTCGCGACGCTCGAGTTCCTCGATTTTCCCGGCACCGACGGCAGCCTGCTGCGGCTGTACACCACGCAGGCCGATGCCGACACCACGGCGCGCCTGGCGCTGGCCCGCGTGCTGATGGGCTACAGCCAGCTGGCGGTGCTGATGGTCGGCGCACTGCCGGCTCACCTGCTCGAATCGACGCTGAAGCCGCTGCACGAGGCGATGGTGACCGGCCCGTGGTTCAACCGGCACATGCTGCTGCTGCCGCTGACGGCCACCACCGCCACGCTCGCGAGCTTCGGCACCGACATGGGCCGCGGCACCGGCGTGAACGTGCGCACGACGCCGCAGGTGACCCGCCCGGCCGACGCCTGGGGCTTCATCAGCGGCACCTGGAACAAGCTGCGCGAGCAAGGCGTGGGGAATCCGCGGCCGGTGGCGAAGGCCGCCCCGCAGGCCGCGCCCACCTCGATGCCGCCGATGGCGCCCCGCCCCGCCGGATCGTTCTCGAACTCCGTGCCCCCGCCGGCCGCGCCGACCCCGACGCTGCCGCTGGCCACCCCGCCGGCGGTCGCCTATCCGACCTCGTATGCACCGATGCCGCCCACACCTCAGGCGGCGCAGGCGGCAGTGAACGCGCCCGCCTCGACGGCGATGCGGCCGATGCCGCCAACCCGGCCGATGRCCTCCACGCAGCCGGATTCACCGCTGCAGCGCTACGTGAACCAGCTGATCGAGCTGACCGGCATGGTCAGCTGCTGCGTGTTCGACATCGCGAGCGGCCAGGACCTGGTGCATGCCGGTGCGCGGCCCTCCCCCGACATCCTGGCCCACCACGGCGCCGCACTGATCGGCGCAATGACCGCGACCGCCCGCACGATGGGCCTCGGCCACGCCGTGCCCGAGGCGGCCATCACGCTCGGCTCGCACCACCTGCTGGTGCGCCCGGTGCCCAACCATTCCGGCCTGGCGCTGCACGCGGTGCTCGACAAGACGCATGCGAACCTGACGCTGGTCAGGCTGCAGGTCGGCCGGATGGACAACCTGCTCGACTGACCCGGTTCAGTGCACGACGCGCGAGAAGCTGAACTCGGTTCCGCTCACGTCGACCGGGATCACGTCCTTCGGCCCGAACCTGCCCTCGAGGATCAGCTTCGAGACCGGGTTCTCGATCTTCTGCTGGATCGCCCGCTTCAGCGGCCGCGCACCGAACACCGGATCGAACCCGACCTGGGCCAGTGCCGCCAGTGCGGCCGGTGACACGTCGAGCTTCATCTCGAGCTTGTCCAGCCGCTGCTCCAGCACCTTCAGCTGGATGCGCGCGATCGCCTCGATGTTCTTCGCGTCCAGCGAATGGAACACCACCGTCTCGTCGATGCGGTTCAGGAACTCCGGGCGGAAATGCTGCTTCACCTCTTCCCACACCGCCGCGCGGATGGCCTCGTGGTCCTGCCCCGCCATCTGCATGATCTGGTGCGACCCCAGGTTCGAGGTCATCACGATCACCGTGTTCTTGAAGTCGACCGTGCGGCCCTGCCCGTCGGTCAGGCGGCCATCGTCGAGCACCTGCAGCAGCACGTTGAAGACGTCCGGATGCGCCTTCTCGACTTCATCGAGCAGCAGCACGCTGTACGGCTTGCGGCGCACCGCCTCGGTCAGGTAGCCGCCCTCGTCGTAGCCGACGTAGCCGGGCGGCGCGCCGATCAGCCGGCTCACCGAATGCTTCTCCATGAACTCGCTCATGTCGACGCGGATCAGGTGGTCCTCGCTGTCGAACAGGAAACCGGCGAGCGCCTTGCACAGCTCGGTCTTGCCGACGCCGGTCGGGCCCAGGAACAGGAATGAGCCGGTCGGCCGGTTCGGATCGGACAGGCCGGCCCGCGAGCGACGGATCGCATCGGCCACCGCGGTGATGGCTTCGTCCTGGCCGACCACACGCTCATGCAGCTTGCCCTCCATCTGCAGCAGCTTCTCGCGCTCGCCCTGCATCAGCTTCGACACCGGGATGCCGGTCGCGCGCGCGACCACCTCGGCGATCTCCTCGGCACCGACCATCGTGCGCAGCAGCTGCGGCCGGCTCGCGTCGGCGCCCTTCTTCACCTCGGTGGCCTGCGCGTCCTTCAGCGCCTTCTCCAGCTCGGGCAGCTTGCCGTACTGCAGCTCGGCGACCTTGTTGAAATCGCCCTTGCGCTTGAACTCCTCGATCTGGAAGCGGATGCGGTCGATCTCTTCCTTCACATGGGCCGAGCCCTGGGCGGCGGCCTTCTCGGCCTTCCAGATCTCCTCGAGGTCGGCGGCCTCGCGCTGCAGGCGCACGATCTCTTCCTGGATCAGGCCCAGGCGCTTCTGCGAGGCTTCGTCCTTCTCGCGCTTGACCGCCTCGCGCTCGATCTGCAGCTGGATCAGCCGGCGGTCGAGCTTGTCCATCGCCTCCGGCTTGGAGTCGATCTCGATCTTGATCTTGGCCGCGGCCTCGTCGATCAGGTCGATCGCCTTGTCGGGCAGGAAGCGGTCGGTGATGTAGCGGTGGCTCAGCTCGGCCGCGGCGACGATCGCCGGGTCGGTGATCTCGACGCCGTGGTGCACCTCATACTTCTCCTGCAGCCCGCGCAGGATCGCGATGGTCGCCTCGACCGTCGGCTCGCCGACCAGGATCTTCTGGAAGCGGCGCTCCAGCGCGGCATCCTTCTCGAGGTACTTGCGGTATTCGTCGAGCGTGGTCGCGCCAATGCAGTGCAGCTCGCCGCGCGCCAGCGCCGGCTTCAGCATGTTGCCGGCGTCGATCGCGCCCTCGGCCTTGCCGGCGCCCACCATCGTGTGGATCTCGTCGATGAAGACGATGGTCTGGCCCTCGTCCTGTGCCACTTCCTTCAGCACCGACTTCAGCCGCTCCTCGAACTCGCCGCGGAACTTGGCACCCGCCAGCAGCAGCGCCATGTCGAGCACCAGCACCCGCTTGCTCTTCAGCGAATCGGGCACCTCGCCGGCGACGATGCGCTGCGCCAGGCCCTCGACGATGGCGGTCTTGCCGACGCCCGGCTCGCCGATCAGCACCGGGTTGTTCTTGGTGCGGCGCTGCAGCACCTGGATCGCGCGGCGGATCTCGTCGTCGCGGCCGATCACCGGGTCGAGCTTGCCGCGGCGGGCGCGCTCGGTCAGGTCGATGGTGTACTTCTTGAGGGCTTCGCGCTGGCCTTCGGCATCGGCGTTGTCGACCTTCTGGCCGCCGCGCACCGCATCGATCGCGGCCTCGAGCGCCTTGCGGGTCAGGCCGTGCTCCTTGACGAGCGGGCCGATCGCCGACTTGGCGTCGGTCGCGGCCAGCAGGAACATCTCGCTCGCGATGAACTGGTCACCGCGCTTGGTGGCTTCCTTCTCGGAGGCCTGCAGCAGCGCGCCGAGCTCGCGGCTCGCCTGCACCTGCTCGCCGCCCTGCACCTGCGGCAGCTTGCGCAACTCGGCGTCGAGCACCGACTGCAGCTTGGACGAATTGACGCCGGCGCGTTCGAGCAAGGCCTTCGGGCCGTCGGTCTGGGCCAGCATCGCGGCCAGCAGGTGCACTGGCTCGATGTAGGGGTTGTCGCGGTTCAGCGCGAGGCTCTGGGCCTCGCCGAGCGCTTCCTGGAACTTGGTGGTGAGCTTGTCGAGTCGCATGGGACGAATCCTCCGATTGCAGGGGATTTGAGGCATTCGCCCCCATTTTCAAGCCGGAACCCGCTCGGCGGGAACCCGGCTTGATGCAGATCAGATCGTCAGCTCGCGCTCGACGTCGGCCGCCTTGCGGCGGGCCAGCGCCAGGTTGGACTTGGCCTTGTCGAGCACGAAGTAGATGAACGTGCCCTCCTTGCGCGAGACCGGGCGGATGATGTGGTACTGCTTGCCCAGCGTGATCAGGATGTCGTCGATCACGTCGTTCAGGCCGAGCTGGCGCATGGTCTTGGCCTTGGCGCGCACGACCTCGGTGTTGCCGGCGGCGGCGACCTCGAGGTCGAGGCCCGAGCCGGCCGAGCCGAGCATCATGCCGCTGGCGGAATCGACCACCGCCGCGCACATGGCGCCGTCCACGGTGAGCAGGTCGTCGAGGGATTGGCGAATGGTGGCCATGGCAGTTCCTTTTGGAGGTGGGGGGGGAAGAAAAGAATTCAGCTGGCCTGCAGGCGCCGGCCGAGGGCTCGCGTCTTGCGCTRCCAGTCGGTCCAGTCGACGCCGCGGTGCTCGCCGACCGAGACCAGCAGCAGGTCGGGATCGACGCAGCACGGGAACATCGCCAGCACGCCGCCCCGGTGGTACATCACCGCCGCCGCCAGCTCGCCGAGCGTCGCGAAGTGGCTGCGTTGCCGGTCGTGCAGCCGCCAGTAGTCGACCGCAGCCTCCCAGGTGCGCTCGGCATCGGCGACGCGGCCGCTGGCCTGCCAGATCAGCCCGGTGGCCGGGTCGACCAGCGCGCATCCGACGATGCCGGGCTGCGCGGCCATCGCATCGAGCTCCTCGGCCACGACGCGCGGGTTCATGCGGTCCCCATGCTGCGCTCGACGCCGTTCAGCGCGTTGAGCACCATGCCGAGCAACGCGCTGGTGTCGGCCAGCAGCACGACCACCATCGGCTCGCCGCGCCATTGAACGCTGCGCATCACGAGGCGCCCGGCGCTCGAATCGACCACCATGCAATGCGGCTGGCCGATCGCGGCCTCGCGGCTGGCGGCGTCGCCGAGCGCCGCCATCGAGCTCACCATCGCGGCCAGCCGGCTGGCATCCAGCGGCAAGGCGCCGGCATGCGCCAGGTCGAAACCGTCGGGCGTGGCCACCAGAACGGCGCGCGCGCCGCTCACATCGGCCATCAGGGCCTCCGCCGCCAGCTGGGCATGGCGGGTCATCTCGTTTCGGTCCATTGTCATTCCTGTGTGGCCTCGACACCCATGTCGACGCGCGCCTCGACCTGGGCCAGCACGATGTCGAGCAGCATCAGCACGTCGTCGCGCTCGCGCACGTCGACGGCCAGCACCGGCACGACCAGCCCGCGCCCACCGACGATGTCGCTGAACTCGTCGAGCGTCGGCAGCGGGCATTCGAGCGTGCGGCCGACGCCGATCACGGCGTTCATCGACGGCAGCAGCGTGCCGTAGGCATCGAGGTAGTCGGCCAGGTCGCTCAGCGGATCGGGCCGCGAGTTGTCGATCAGGATCACCAGCGCCAGCGCATCGGCGGCAAGGATCTGCCACATGAACTCGAAGCGCAGCTGCCCGGGCGT
>NZ_JBFUGW010000321.1:0-6379 GCF_056402735.1 Rhizobacter sp. P3_C12 | reverse complement strand
GGCCAGCACCGCATGCACGTAACGCGGCTCGTGCCGTTCGGTCATCAGGTTGAAGGTGTAGGCCATGTGCAGCCGCGCACCGGTGGTGTAGGCGCGCAGCGTGGCGTACTCGTTGTCGTCGCCGATCTCGCCGATGGTGGTGATGCCGGGGTAGCGGTCGCACAGCGCGCGAAAGCGCTGCAGGAAGGCAAGGTTCTCCGGCTGCGTCTTGTCGTACAGGTGGCTCTGCCGCGCGTACGGGTTGGCGCGCGGCACGCCGACCGCGAACTTTCCGGCCGGCTGCGGCGGGTTCGAGCGCAGCTGCCGGTCGTGGAAGTAGAAGTTCACCGTGTCGAGGCGGAAGCCGTCGACGCCGCGCTCGAGCCAGAACTGCGCGGCGTCGAGCACGGCATCCTGCACCTGCGGGTGGTGGAAGTTCAGGTCCGGCTGCGAGGCCAGGAAGTTGTGCATGAAGTACTGCTGGCGCCGGGTTTCCCACTGCCAGGCGCTGCCGCCGAACAGCGACAGCCAGTTGTTGGGCGGCGAGCCGTCGGGCTGCGGATCGACCCACACGTACCAGTCGGCCTTCGGGTTGTCGCGGCTCGCGCGGCTCTCGACGAACCACGGGTGGTCCTTCGAGGTGTGGCTGATCACGAGATCGATCAGCACCTTGATCTTCAGCGCGTGGGCGCGTGCCACCAGCGCATCGAAATCGGCCAGCGTGCCGAACATCGGATCGACGTCGCAGTAGTCGGTGACGTCGTAGCCGAAGTCGCGCATCGGCGAGCGGAAGAACGGCGAGATCCAGATCGCGTCGGCGCCGAGCGAGGCGATGTGGTCGAGCCGCTGCGTGATGCCGGCGAGGTCGCCGACGCCGTCGCCGTTGCTGTCCTGGAAGCTGCGCGGGTAGACCTGGTAGATGCAGGCGCCGGCCCACCAGTCGGTTGGAGTTGTCATGGTCGTGTCGTTCAAAAGAGGAGTCAGCCCTTGACGGAGCCGGCCGTCAAGCCGGCGACGATCTGCCGTTGAAAATAGACCACCAGCCCGATGAGCGGCAAGGTGACGATCACCGAGGCCGCCATGATCGCGCCCCACGGGGCTTCGTAGCCGCTGCCGGCACTCACCAGCGCGATCGCGACCGGCACGGTGCGCTGTTCGGTGCTGATCGTGAAGGTCAGCGCGAACAGGAACTCGTTCCATGCGGCGATGAACGCGAGCAGCCCGGTGGCGACCATGGCCGGCCAGAGCAGCGGCATGAAGATGCGGAAGATCAGCGTGAAGACGCCGAGGCCGTCCATCATCGCGGCCTCTTCGACCTCTTTCGGCAGCTGGCGCATGAAGGTGACGAGCACCCACACGGTGAACGGCAGCGTGATCACCAGGTCGGCGAGCAGCAGGGCGCCCAGCGAGTCGTAGAGGCCGAACGCCTGCACCAGCTCGAACATGCCCGACAGCACCGCGACCTGCGGGAACATCGACGCCGACAGCACGGTGAGCATCAGCGTGCCGCGGCCGCGGAAGCTGACGCGCGACAGCGCCCAGGCAGCAGGCAAGCTGAGTGCGAGCGACAGCGCGACGACGCCGCCGGCGACGAAGGCGGAATTGAGCAGGTTGCGGGCGAACGGCTGGTCGCGGAACAGGCTGGCGTAGTTGACGAGGGTGGCGTGTGCCGGCCACAGCTCGGGCGAGAACAGCGCGGTGCCCTGCTTCAGCGAGGTCGAGACCGCGTACAGCAGCGGGAACAGCGAGACGAACAGCAGCAGCGCGGCCGAGGCGTAGTACAGCGCCGACATGGCGGGCGTGCGTTGGTGGATGCTGGGACCGTTCATGACGAGGCCTCCTCGACGCCGCGGCGCGTGGCGCCGAGGTACACGATGGTGACGAGCGCGATCATGAAGAACAGCACGGTGGCCGAGGCCGAGCCGAAGCCGACCTGCTGGAAGTCGATGAGCTGTTCGCGCACGTAGATCGACATGCTCTTGGTGGCGCGGCTGTTGGAGGTCATCACGTAGATGACGTCGAAGACGCGCAGTGCGTCGAGGGTTCGGAACACGACGGCGACGGCGACGCCGGGCACGATCAACGGCAGCGTGATGCGGGTGAAGACGCGCCAGGTGGGCACGCCGTCGACCTTGGCGGCCTCGTAGCAATCGAGCGGCACCATCTGCAGCGCGGCGAGGATCAGCAGCGCCATGAAGGGCGTGGTCTTCCAGACATCGACCATCACGACGGTGAAGAGCGAGAGCGTGGGGTCGGCGGTCCAGGCGAGCGGCGCCGCGATGAGCCCGAACGCGAGCAGGTAGTGGTTCACGACGCCGAACTGGTCGTGCAACATCCAGCTCCAGATGCGGGCCGACACGACGGTGGGGATGGCCCAGGGCACGAGCATCGCGGCGCGCAGCAGCGTGCGCAGGCGCGATGGTTGGTTGATGACCAGGGCGACGCCGAGGCCGAGCGCGGTCTCGAGCGTGACCGAGAGCAGCGCGAAGACACCGGTGACGAGCACGGCGCGCCACCAGTCCGGATCGCGCAGCACGCCGTAATCACCGGTGTAGTTCTCGAGGCCGATGAACTTCCATTCGCCGAGGTGGGCGAGCGACGCATCGGTCAGGCTGAACCACAAGGTTCGTGCGAGCGGCCAGCCGGCGACGGCCAGCAGCACGATCAGCATCGGGGTGAGCATCCACCAGGCCCACTTCACTCTCTGCCTCGTCAGCCCTGACATGTTTTTGCTCCTTTGTTCGCTCGTTGCTTCTTGTGCGGCGCGGCGGGTGGGGGAAAAGACTGAACAGACCGTTGAGCGTGCGAGCGCTCGCGCGCTTCGTCTGTCTGATCAGTCTTTTCCCCACGCAAAGAACTGCGGTGTCGGCAAAGGCGCGGGTGGGGAGGCTGTGGAGCGCCAATCAGGACGGGGCGCCGGAGCTGGCTGGTTTCATGGCCCGCGTGCGCCAGCACGCTTCGTGCACTGACTGTCGCCGACTGTTTGACCACAACGAACGAAGTGAGTGGCGGGAGTTTCGGCGACGGGCCTTGAAACCAGTCAGCGGAGGGGAGTCTTTGCCCCGCCWGGGGCAAAGACCGCACTGGCCGGCGAGCCACAGCCTCCCCACCCGCGCCTTTGCCAGCGCCTCAGTTCCAACGACCTCCACGCCCAATCTGATTCAGGCGCTGATCCAACTTGGCAACGGCCTCCTCGGGCTTCGCACTGCGCGACAGAACCTCATGCGCCGCGTTCCAGAATTCGTTGCTGACCTGGTTGTAGCGCGAAGCCGTCACCGTGGCAGGCCGAGGCACCGCGCTCGCGAAGGTACCGGCCAACTGGCTCATGAACGGATTGGCGGCCACCACGTCCTTGTCCTGGTAGAGCGTCGAGACCGTCGGGTTGAACGAGCCTTTCAGCGCCCGCTCCTTCTGCACCTCGGCGCTGGTCATGTACATCACCAGGTCGGCCGCCAGCGCCGCGTTCTTCGAGTACTTCGACACCGCCAGCTGCTGGCCGCCCAGCGCCGCTGCGTTCGAGCCCGCCTCGCCACCCTTCGGCAGCACCGCCACGCCCACCTTGTTCTTGATCGGGCTGTCGTCGCGCTGCGCCAGCGACCAGGCGTACGGCCAGTTGCGCATGAAGACCGCGTTGCCGGCCTGGAACACGCCGCGCGATTCCTCCTCGGCATAGTTCAGCACCGCCGTCGGCGAGATCGTGCCGACCCACGAGGCCGCCATCGCCAGCGCCTTCGACGTCGCCGGGTTCTTCACCGACACCTTGCCCGCCGCGTCGACGATCGTGCCGCCGCCATAGCTCGACACCCACTCCAGCGCATTGCAGGTCAGCCCCTCATAGGCCCGGCCCTGCCACACGTAGCCCCACATCTTGTCGTTGCCCGCGGCACGCTCGGCCGACTGGATCTTCTGCGCGGTGTCGGTCAGCTGCTCCCACGTGACCGGCACCTTCAGGCCGTGCTTCTCGAGCAGGTCCTTGCGGTAGTACAGCAGCCCCGCATCGATGAACCACGGCATCGCGACCAGCTTGCCCTGCACGCTGCCATTCGCCACCATCGACGGGAAGTGCGTCTTCTCGACACCCTTGCTGTACGGCTTCAGGTCCAGGAAGTGCGAGCCGAGAATGCCCGGCCACACCACGTCGACCTGGAACACGTCGATCTTGTCCGATTGCGACCCCAGCACCTGCTGGTACAGCGCCAGCCGCTCGCTGGCATCGTTCGGCGTGGACACCACCTCGACGGCGTTGCCCGATTTCTTCGCCCAGGCCTCGGCCGCGCTCTTGCACAGCTCGAGCTCCTGGCCGACCGCCCCGCACGAGATCTTCAGCGTCGCGGCCTGCACGGTCGCCGTCGCGATCAACGAAAAGCCGGCCGCAGCCAGCGCCAGCATCAGGCGTCTTTGCATCATCGTTTGTCTCCATCTGTTGTGGTCCGGGCCGGCTCGGGTCCGGCTCCTGGGCGGCATTACAGCGGCCACCCGCCCGGCCAGGATGTCGACCGTGAACGACACCCCTGCTGGTTCTGTCATCTTTGAAACATGGCGACAGTGGGCGGACGGCAGCAATCCACGCATCCCCCGAACGAAGGTGTCACGCCGTGCGCACGGCCGCCCGCCACTGGCTACCATGGCTCCCACGCGTTCGCCCGTGCGGATGCATGAACGCTTGAGGCCACCCCGTGTTTGAAACCATCTTCGCCGGCACCGTGCTCCTGGTCTGCGCCATCCTGCTGGTGCGCCTGACGCTCAGCGTGCGCCGACGAATGCAGTTCGATTTCATGATGCAGCGCTGGTGGGCCACGCTGGCCGGCAGCTGGCTGCGGCTGTGGCGCTGGCCCGGCGCGCGCCGTGAGGCGAACCGTGAAGCACGCGACGCGATCGAGCGCGCCCGCGGCGGCGAATGGGACGGCAACGTGTACCGCCCGAAATCGTTCCGCAAGCCCCGCAAACCGCACTGATGTTCATGACCGACACCATTTCTGCCACCCCGTCAGCCCCGCCGCCCCGCATCGCCCTGATCGCCCACGACCACAAGAAGGACACGATGGTCGAGCTGGCCCGCGAGTACCTGGACTTCCTGCAAGGCTGCACGCTGGTCGCGACCGGCACCACCGGCAGCCGCCTGCAGGATCAGCTCGGGCTGACCGTGCAGCGCATGCTGAGCGGCCCGCTCGGCGGCGACCTGCAGATCGGCGCGAAGCTCGCCCAGGGCGAGATCGACCTGGTGGTGTTCCTGCGCGACCCGATGACGCCGCAGCCCCACGAACCCGACATCAATGCGCTGGTGCGGGCCTGCGACGTGCACGACGTGCCCTGCGCCACCAACCTGTCGACGGCACGCCTGGTGCTGGCCCGCTTGTCGGAAGGGCGCTGACCCCGCCGGGCATGTCGATTGCCCCATTCCAGACGGGCCCATGCCCGCAGGAGTGTTTCGATGAACCAGCTCTCAGAGCGCCCCGACGCCCGACGCCGCCGTGTCGAAGGCCCGTCGCGCGATCCGCGTGATCACGCGGGCCTGGAGCGGCCGGCCGCCCACCCGAAGGGTGCGCGGACCGAACCCCCTCGTGTGCCGGCAAACCGTGCCGGCTGAATTTGCCGCTCAGGCCCTCACGAGCCTGACACGCGTGATCTCCGACGGCGCCCCCAGCCGCTTCGGCGGACCCCAGTAGCCCGTCCCCCGGCTCACATAGACCCACAGCGAGCCCAGCCGGTGCAGCCCGGCCACGAACGGCTGCTGCAGCGGCACGAACAGATTCCACGGCAGGAACTGCCCGCCGTGCGTGTGGCCTGACAGCTGCAGGTCGAAGCCCGCCTCGGCCGCCGCCGCCGCGCTGCGCGGCTGGTGCGCCAGCAGCACCTTCGCATGCGCTTCATCCGACGCGCCGCGCATCGCCCGCGCCGGATCGCTGCGCTGCCCTTCGTCGAAATGGTGCGCGCCGAAATCGGTCACGCCCGCCAGCAGCAGCCGCCCCGCGCCGTGCTTCAGCAGCAGGTGCTCGTTCATCAGCACCGTGATGCCGAGCCGCCGCAGTTCGGCCACCCAGGCCGGCGCGCCGGAGTAGTACTCGTGATTGCCGGTGACCGCGAACACGCCGTGCCGCGCCTGCAGCCGCCCGAGCGGCGCAGTGTGCTCGGAGAGCTCCGGCACCCGCCCGTCGACCAGGTCGCCGGTCAGCGCCATCACGTCGGCGTCCAGCGCATTGGCGGCATCGACCACGCGGTCGACGAAACCCTTGCGGATCGTCGCGCCGACGTGCAGGTCGCTGATCTGCACCAGCGTGAACCCCTCCAGCGCCGGCGGCAGGCCGGCGATCGGCACGTCGACGCGCCGCACGCCGGGCCGGCGCCGCGCGTTCAGCAGGCCCAGCAGGCTCGCGAGCAGCGCCAGCGCCAGCGCCGGCAC
>NZ_JBFUGW010000320.1:0-6388 GCF_056402735.1 Rhizobacter sp. P3_C12 | reverse complement strand
ACCTGCATCTGACGCTGGTGCGCGGCAACCATGACGCGCATGCCGGCGACCCGCCCGCCTGGGCGCGCATGGAGGTCGTCGACGAGCCGCTGCGCGTCGACGGCCTGGCGCTGTGCCACCACCCGGTGGCGCACGACGGCGCCTACGTGCTGGCGGGCCACCTGCATCCGGGCATCGTGCTGGGCGGGCGGCCGCACGATCACGTTCGGCTGCCGTGCTTCTGGTTCGGCGCGCGCGTCGGCGTGCTGCCGGCCTTCGGTGCGTTCACCGGGCTGAAGACGATCCGGCCGGCGCCGGGGGAGCGGGTCTTCGCGGTGGCCGACGCGGCGGTGTTGCCGCTGCCGGGCGCTCAAGAATCCGGTTGACGGCGCCGATATCCGGCAAAGCTCCGCGTGGCGGCGCACCGTTGCCGCCATGTCGATCCTCCCCCGCGTACCGCTCCATCGCCTGGCCGCCCTGTGGCTGGCCGGCGTCGGCGTCTGCGTGGTGGCCGGCGTGCTCAGCGGGAGCGTCGAGCTGGCGCGGCTGTTCCTGAATGCCGTGCCGGCCAGTCTCAACGCCGGCCTGTTGGGCGTGGTGGCCGCGCTCGCGCTGTGGAGCGATCCGCGCGTGCCGTCGCGCCGGCTGGCCTGGTGCGCGGCGTTCCTGACAGGACTGCCCGTGCTGGTGCTGGCCGAGCAACTGGGCGGGGTGGACCTGGGGATCGACCTGCCGGCGCTGCACAGCGCGCTGCAGACGAGCTCGTCCCACCCGGGGCGCCTGGCGCCGAACACCTGCCTCGGATTCCTGTTCGCCGGGCTGGCGTTGGGGCTGCAGCACTGGCCGGCGCTGCGCTGGCGCGGCCTGCTGGTGTCATGCAGCGTGTACGGCACGCTGGCGGTCGGGCTGTCGGCGTTGGCTGGCTACGTGCTCGACCTGCAGGCGATGTACAAGCTGCTGGCGTTCAACAGCATGTCGGCGGCCGTGATGGCGATGCTGGTGGTGCTGGGGTTGGCCTTGTGGTCGAGCCTGCTGGCCGGCGAATCGACCGGTGAGCGCCCGGAAGACCGCATCACGCGCACCGCCGTCGGCGTGCTCGGCGTGGTGGCGGTGGTGTCGGGCGTGGCGGGCTTCGCGCTGATGCAGCGCGCCTACAAGATGACGGTGGCCGATGGGCTGGAGACCGCGGCGCGCGGCCATGCCGGCGCCTTCGCGCACAGCCTGAAGCAGGAGATCGAGATTGCCGAGAGCGTGTCGCGCCAGCTCGCGCTGCAGCGGGCGCTGGCGCAGCTGGCCGTGAAGCCGACCGATGCGCAGGCCTTCGACGACCTGCGTGAGCTGGCATCGAGCGTGCTGGGCCAGGATTTCAGCGCGCTGCGCGTGCAGAACGGGCGCGACGAATCGTTGCTGGAGGCGGGATCGTCGCGGCTGCGTGTGGCTCCGGTGGCGCTGCCGCTGGGCGATGGCCATTCGACGCTGCTGTGGGACGACGGGCTGGTGCTGCACAGCGAGCTGCCGGTCGAGCGCAACGGCGAGCGCGTCGGCGGCCTGATGCTGGAGCGCCGGCTGGGCGTGCTGACGGGGCTGTTGTACGACCTGCAGCACGGCGACGATTCGACCGATGCGCTGTTGTGTGCGCGCATCGACGACGACGCGGTGTGCCTGCCGAGCCGCTTCTACGAGGCGGGTCGCCACATCGCGATCTACCAGCCGGATGGCCAGCCCTTCCTGCCGATCTCGAAGGCCTTGCTCGGCATGTCGGGCTCCGATTCGGTGCGCGACCTGCGCGACGTGCCGGTGCAGGCCGGCTATGCCCCGCTGCGCGGCGTCAACCTGGGATTGGTGATCAAGACCGACAGCGGCGAGCTGTTCGGCTACATCCGCTCGCGGCTGCGCCTGCTGACGGGTCTGTTGGTGGTGCTGGTGGTGGTGGGGGCGTGGCTGTTGCGCTCGCATGTGCTGCCGCTGGCGCAGCGGCTGGCGCGCAGCGAGCGCCGGCTGCAGATGGTGTCGGACAACCTGCCGGCGCTGGTGTTCCATGTCGATGCGGAGCTGCGCTACCAGTTCGCGAACGCGTGCTACCTGCCGATGGTGGGCCTGGACCCGAAGGCGATGATCGGCGAGCGCATGCAGGACGTGCTCGGGGCGGAGGTGTCTGCCTCGATCGCGCCGCACATCGAGGCCGCGCTGCGCGGCGAGCGCGTGCGCTACGAGCGGCACGGTCACTGGCTCGGCCGCGAGCACCACCACCTGGTCGAGTACGTGCCCGAGCGGCGGCCGGACGGCAGCGTCGCCGGTGTCTACGGCATGGTGATGGACATCACCGAGCGCCACCAGGCGCAGGCGCAGCTGGCCGCGAGCGAGGCGCGGCTGCGCACGATCACCGACAACGTGCCGGCGTTGATCACGTATGTCGATACCGACCTGCGTTTCCAGTTCTGCAACCCGGTGTTCGAGGCCTGGACGGGCATCCCGGTGGCCGATGCGTTGGGGCGGCGCATGCAGGACGTGTTGCCGCCGAAGGTGATGGCGCTGCGGCAGCGGCAGATCGAGCGGGCGTTGCGTGGCGAGACGGTGCAGTTCGAGACGGTGGCGGTGCTGGGGCAGGGGCCGCGGCATTTCCAGGTGAACTACCTGCCGCACCGCGACGCGCAGGGCCAGGTGATCGGCGTGTACAGCCTGACCAACGACATTTCGGCGCAGAAGGAATTCGAGCGCCAGCTGCAGACGCTGGCGCGGGTGGATGCGCTGACGGGCCTGGCGAACCGGCGGCAGTTCGAGGAGCGCTTCTCGGAGGCGATGTCGCGTTGCCGGCGCAGTGGCCGGCCGATGGCGCTGATGTTCATGGACATCGACAAGTTCAAGGGCATCAACGACACGCTGGGCCATGCGGGCGGCGACGAGGTGCTGAAGACCTTCGGGCAGCGGCTGGTGGCGAGCGTGCGCAAGACCGACACGGTGGCGCGGCTGGCGGGCGACGAGTTCGTCGTGATCCTGGAGGGCCTGAACACGGTGGACGAGCCGCACTTCCTGGCCCGCAAGATCCTGGCGGCGATCTCGGCGGAGCAGCGGGTGCTGGGCCATTCATTGCGCGTGACGACGAGCATCGGGATCTCGTTCTACGAAGGCGACGACAGCACCGAGGGTTCGTTGATGGCGCTGGCTGACAAGGCGTTGTATGAGGCGAAGGAGGCCGGGCGGGGGACGTACCGGTGTGCGCCTCGTTCGGCTGTTGTTGCTGGCCGCTAGTTGATCTTTCTTGTCGGGCGAAGGCGCGGGTGGGGAGGCTGGGGCTCGCCGGCCAGTGCGGTCATTGCCCCTGGCGGGGCAATGACTCCCCTGCGCTGGCCGGTTTCATGGCCCGTCGCCCAAACTCCCGCCACTCACTTCGTTCGTTGTGGTCAAACAGTGGGCGACAGTCAGTTCACGAAGCGTGCTGCGCACGCGGGCCATGAAACCAGCCAGCTCCGGCGCCCCGTCCCTATTGGCGCTCCCCAGCCTCCCCACCCGCGCCTTCGCCAGCACCGCCACACTGTTTTTGGGGGAAAAGACTGAAGTGACCGACGAGCATGCGAGCGACGGCGCGCTGTCGGTCACTTCAATCTTTTCCCCCCAACAAGAGCGGCTGGTGKTGAGCGGCGCGGCGGGTGAGGGGATGGGTTGGGGGCGACTTCTGAGGCGACGGAGAAGGTCGGCTTTGGGGATGGCGCGCGCCAGCGCGCTTCGTAGACTGACTCATCGGCACTGTTTGACCACAACGAACGAAGTGAGTGGAGGGAGTTTGCCGATGCATCCCCAAAGCCGATCTTCTGCGTGGAGTCGGCCCGCCAGGGCCGACCGCCGAGGCTGAGCCCCCAGCCCATCCCCTCACCCGCCGCGACGCGACGCGACGCGCCGTGACGCGCCGCGCAATAGCCGCCCAGTACACTGACGGCCCCGTTCCAGCCCAGGTGCCGGCACAGCCCCGGCGGTCTTGCATGTCTCTCGCTCCCGACACGTTGCTGCAGTTGGTTCAACGCGCCGAGGCGCTGCTCACACGGCTGGAGGCGGTGCTGCCGCAGCCGCTGGTCGCGCCCGACTGGTCCGCGTCGATCGCGTTTCGGTATCGCCGGCGTGGGGCCTCGGGCCAGTTGCTGCCGGTTCGCCACGTCGCCCACGTGCGCCTCGACGAACTGGTCGAGGTCGAGCCGCAGAAGGAGCGCCTGCTGCGCAACACCGCGCAGTTCGTCGCCGGCCACGCCGCCAACAACGTGCTGCTGACCGGCGYGCGCGGCACCGGCAAGAGTTCGCTGATCAAGGCCTGCCTGAACGAGTTCTCCGATCGCGGCCTGCGCCTGATCGAAGTCGACAAGGCCGATCTCGTCGACCTGCCCGACCTCGTCGACCTGGTCGCCGAGCGGCCCGAACGCTTCGTCGTGTTCTGCGACGACCTCAGCTTCGATGAAGGCGAGCCCGGCTACAAGGCCCTCAAGTCCATCCTCGACGGCTCGGTCTCGCAAGCCTCCGACAACKTGCTGATCTACGCGACCAGCAACCGCCGCCACCTGCTGCCCGAATACATGAAGGAGAACCTCACGTACCAGCACACCGAGGATGGCGAGGTCCACCCCGGCGAAGTGATCGAGGAAAAGATCTCTTTGAGCGAACGCTTCGGGCTGTGGGTCAGCTTCTACCCGTTCAGCCAGGACGAATACCTCGCGATCGTCGCGCAATGGCTGCGCGGCTTCGGCGTCGGCGAGGCCGAGATCGCCGCCGCCCGCCAGCCCTCGCTGGTGTGGGCGCTGGAGCGTGGGTCGCGCTCAGGGCGCGTCGCGTTCCAGTTCGCGAAGGACTACGCCGGGCGGCACGCGTCATGAGCGCCGATGCCGAGCGCACGCCGGTCGAGGTCGCCGTCGGCGTGCTGATCGATGCCGACGGCCGCTTCCTGCTGACCAGCCGGCCCGAAGGCAAGGTCTACGCCGGCTATTGGGAATTCCCCGGCGGCAAGCTGGAGGCCGGCGAAACCGTCGAGCAGGCACTGCGCCGCGAACTGCACGAGGAGATCGGCATCACGATCGGGCCGGTGCTGCCGTGGAAGGTCGAGATCGTCGACTACCCGCATGCCCGCGTGCGATTGCACTTCTGCAAGGTGTTCGCGTGGACCGGCGAGTTCGAGATGCGCGAGGCCCAGCAGATGGCCTGGCAGGACCTGCCGGTGCAGGTGCAGCCGGTGCTGCCGGGCACCGTGCCGGTGCTGGCCTGGTTCGCCGAGGAGCGCGGGTTCTCGGGCCCGACTTATGCGACGGATACACTCGCCCGATGAGCTGGCTCGACGAGATCAAGTGGGATGCGCAAGGCCTGCTGCCGGTGATCGCGCAGGAGGTCGGCAGCAACGACGTGCTGATGTTCGCGTTCATGAACCGCGAGGCCCTGGCCCGCACCGCCGAACTCGGCGAGGCGGTCTACTACAGCCGCTCGCGCCAGCGCCTGTGGCACAAGGGCGAGGAAAGCGGCCATGTGCAGCAGGTGCACGAGATGCGCCTCGATTGCGACAACGACGTGCTGCTGCTGAAGGTGACGCAGCGTGGCCACGCGCCCGGTGAACCTGGAATCGCGTGCCACACCGGCCGCCACAGCTGCTTCTTCCAGCTTTACAAGGACGGCGCCTGGCACACGGTCGAGCCGGTCTTGAAAGACCCCGGGACGATCTACAAATGACGGATGTGAAAACCGCGGTGAGCACCCCCCGCAACGGCAACGACACGCTGGCCCGGCTGGCGGCGGTGATCGAGTCGCGCCGCCAGGGCGACCCGGACAAGAGCTACGTCGCCCGGCTGTTCCACAAGGGCACCGATGCGATCCTGAAGAAGATCGGCGAAGAGGCCACCGAGACGGTGATGGCCGCCAAGGACGGCGACCGCCAGAAGATCGTCTACGAGGTCGCCGACCTGTGGTTCCATTCGATGCTCGCGCTGAGCGCCTTCGGCCTGACACCGGCCGACGTGCTGGCCGAGCTGGAGCGGCGCGAGGGCCTGTCGGGCCTCGAGGAATTCGCCGCGCGCAAGTTGCAAACCCGAGAGGCGGACGGAACATGAACGACGTGGTGAATACCCCTGAGCGTGACCAGTCGCTGAAGACGATCGGCCACATCAGCTATCTGCTGCATGCCATCGTGGCGGTGGGGGCCGTGCTGCCAGGCGCGCAGGCATCGATCACGCTGCTGATCGTCGCGCTGATCCTCGATCTGGTGAAGAAGGACGAGGCGGCCGGCACCTGGCAGGAGTCGCATTTCCGCTGGCGCATCCGCAGCGTGCTGTGGATGGGCGCCTTGTACGTGCTGACGCTGCCGCTGTGGTTCCTGCTGCTGCTGCCGGGCATGATCGCCTACATCGTCATCTCGATCTGGTTCCTCTACCGCTTCGTCAAGGGC
>NZ_JBFUGW010000319.1:0-6427 GCF_056402735.1 Rhizobacter sp. P3_C12 | reverse complement strand
GCGCTGCACGATCTCGGCGCCCGGGAATTCATCGGGCAGCGTCAGCGCCGCGGGCATGTACTGGCGGTCGCGCAGGTCGGCGGTGTCCTTCTTCGTGCGCGAGACGCGGTGGGCGCTGCCGGCGGGGCGGCGCGACTTCGCCGTGCCGTGGGCCGCACCCGCACCGGTGGCCGCCGGCGCCTGCGCGGTGGCGGCGAGATCGAACACGCTGCGGAACGCGGCCAGCCCGTGCGCGCCGCCGTTGACCAGCTTGCGTGCCGCCGCGAAATCGCCCTTGCCGATCGCGGCGCGGAACTTGTCGGCCTTGTCGAACAGGAACTGCGCGAGCACCACCGCCGCCACCTCCGGCGCGTTCGCCTTGTCGGGGTCGGCATCGAGCGCGAGGCCGATCACCTCGCCGTAGTGCTTGTAGTTCGCGCGGCCGGTCAGCTGCACGAAGCCGCGGCCCTTGTAGCGCGCGCCATCGCCGGCCGCGCCGTTGCCGAGATCGCGGCGCAGGTCGTAGCTGCTGAACGGCGCGCCGCCGGGCGGCGTGTTGAAGCGCGACTGGAACTCGGCGATCGGCACGAACCCCTCGGTCTCGGCGCGGATCGTGCCGAGCGCGCCCAGCACCATCGGCCGGTCGACCAGCCCGGCCGCGCGCAAGGCCGCTTCGACGTACGGCAGGTAGCGCGCGATGTTGGCCGGCTTGGTCGCGGGGAACAGCTGGCTCACGAGGCCGACCGTCAGCACCGGCTCGGTCGGCGGGCCTTCGTCGGCCAGCTTCAGCAGCATCTGGCAGCGCGGGCCGACGATGCCGTCGGCGATGATGCCGATGCCGGCCTGCCACCGCCGGATCGCGGCATCGAAGCCGTCGTCGATCGACGGGCCGGTGCTGGCGAGCACCGGGAAATCCGCGGCATCGGGGCCGAGTTCGGCGGCGAGTGCCTTGGCGAGACGGGTCACGTCCGGGCCGGACGCACCTTTGGAGATCAAGAGCTTCATGGGCTCCTCCGGGGTGGTTGAGGCTGCCGGGCCAGTATCGTGCGGCGGGGCTCTACGTCCATCCCACATGTGATGGACGCGGACGCGGTGCTACCGTTGCGGGATGTCGAGCACGCCCTCTCTTCCACCTGCCGTCCCGCCGTCCACCTCCGCCTGGGCCCCCCTCTCGCTGCCGGTGTTCCGCATGCTGTGGGGCACCTGGGTCGCCGCCAACGTCTGCATGTGGATGAACGACGTGGCGGCGGCGTGGCTGATGACCTCGCTGACGACCTCGCCGGTGCTGGTGGCGCTGGTGCAGTCGGCGTCGACGCTGCCGGTGTTCCTGCTCGGGCTGCCGAGTGGCGCGATGGCCGACATCCTCGATCGCCGGCGCTACTTCATGCTGACGCAGGTGTGGGTGGCCGCGGTGGCGGTGGTGACCTGCACGACGATCGCGTTCGATGCGATGAACGCGCCGCTGCTGCTGGTGCTGACCTTCGCGAACGGCATCGGCCTGGCGATGCGCTGGCCGGTGTTCGCGGCCATCGTGCCGGAGCTGGTGCCGCGCTCGCAGCTGCCGTCGGCGCTGGCGCTGAACGGCATCGCGATGAATGCGTCGCGCATCATCGGGCCGATCCTGGCCGGCGCGATCATCGCGAGCGCCGGCAGCGCATGGGTGTTCGTGCTGAACGCGCTGCTGTCGATCGGCGCGGCGTTCACGATCAGCCGCTGGAAGCGCGAGCAGAAGGCGAGCACGCTGCCGGGCGAGCGCTTCCTCGGCGCGATCCGGGTGGGCGTGCAGTACGTGCGCGAATCGGCGCGCATGCACGTGGTGCTGCTGCGGGTGTCGATCTTCTTCCTGCAGTCGACGGCGCTGCTCGCGCTGCTGCCGCTGGTGGCCAAGCACCTGCATGGCGGCGGCGCGGGCACCTTCACGCTGCTGCTCGCGTCGATGGGTGCCGGTGCGATCGCCGCGGCCCTGAACCTGCCGCGCATCCGCCAGCGCCTGGGCTCCGACGAGCTGGTGCGCTGGGGCTCGTTCGTGCAGGCGCTCGCGATGGTGGTGGTGGCGCTGGCGCCGAACGTGGCGGTGGCGGCGGGCGCGATGGGGGTGGCCGGCGCGGCGTGGATCTCGGTGGCCAATTCGCTGACGGTGTCGGCGCAGCTCGCGCTGCCCGACTGGGTGCGCGCGCGCGGCATGTCGATCTACCAGATGGCGCTGATGGGCAGCAGCGCGGCCGGTGCGGCGCTGTGGGGCCAGGTCGCGGCGATGAGCGACCTGCGCAGCAGCCTGATGGGCGCGGCGGGGATGGGCTGCGTGGCGCTGCTGCTGACGCGGCGGGTGCGGCTCTCGGCGGTGGTCGAGGAGGACCTGACGCCGGCCAATGCGATGGAGAACCCGCTGCGCCCGCCGGTGACCGCGCTGCCGCTGGACCCGCACGACGGGCCGGTGCTGATCGCGGTGGAGTACCGGATCGACCCGGTGCGCGTGGGCGAATTCCTGCACGTGATGCAGGAGCGGCGCAGCAGCTGCCTGCGCCGCGGCGTGCTGTCGTGGAGCCTGTTCCGCGACACCTCGGACCCGTCGCTCTACGTCGAGCAGTTCGTCAACGAATCATGGGCCGAGCATCTGCGGCACTTCGACCGGATGACGGTGTTCGACATGGAACTGCGCGAGCGGCGGCTGGGCTTCCATGTGGAGCAGTCGCCGCCGAAGGTGACGCGGTATGTGGCGCAGGCGCTGGGCAGCTGAAGCCGTCAGGCATTGCCGTCGGTGCCTTCGTGCCACGCCGCGAACTCCAGGGGCCGCAGGCCGAAACGAACGGCGTTGCCGGCATGCAGGCTGTTGAACTCGGTGAGCACCAGCGTGACGAAATGCGCCCGGTCTTCCAGGGCCACCGTTGAAGGAATCCTGGCGCGCACCGTCGCTTCGTCGACCGCATCGCCGCTGCGCACGATGGCCGCGACGACTTCGCCCAATGCCTTGCGGTAGCGAAGCCGGAAGGCGTCGGGCGGGACCAGGTCGCGCGTGACCGCGACATACTGCTGGCACGAATGCCCATAGGCCGAGACGAAGATGTCGCGCAGCAGTTCAATGCGGTTCAGTTCGTAGACGCCCAGCAGCGCGTCCACGTAGTCCTGCTGAGGTACCTCGATGAACGACAGCGGGCACAGGTTGTGGCGGATGAACGGGATGTTGGCGGCCAGCCGGGACACGCGCTTGTTCACGTCCTCGAAGGGTTGCAGGTAGGGCACGTGCACCATCAGGAAGAAGGCCTGCTCGAAGGGATCCCGGACGTCCGCGGCCGTCTGCACGACGATGTCGAACAGGGCCTGCAGTTGCTGTTGCGGGCCCGGCGGCAGGTACACGCTGCCGCCGATCCCGACGCCGCAGCGGCGGATGCGGCCCACGGCCGACGGGTCGGCCATCAGGCCGTCCGACAGGAGCGCGTGCAGCCTGATGAGCGTGGCTGGCGTCAGGCTCGCGTGCTCCGGGTCTCGCACCAGGTATTCGATGGCCTCCTTGTGGTTGAGGATCATCTGGGTTTCCAGCGCGTCCTTGCCTTCGGCTGCCTGGCCGAACGCGATCAGCCGCTCGGTGTCGAGGCGGCTGTAGGTGTTGCCTTCCAGCCGGGAGGAGGCCCATGACAGGTCGATCAGCAGCCTGGCGAGGATGTCCTTGGCAAACGTGCCGGCCGGCGCCTGCTCCGAGGGAGATTTCCCCATCGCATGCAACCGGTCGCGCAATCCTTGCGGCAAGTAGGCCGTCTGGTTGGGGAGGTAGTTCTCCAGGAACGCGAGGTTGTAGCCCACCGGCCGGCGCTGCAGGCGTGGCAGGCGGACGTAGGCCCGGATCTCTTCGCCTTCCGGGGATATGGTCGCAGTGGCCGCGGCGATGGCGCGGGACCTGTCGGTACGGCCGTAAGAGGGAAGCGGTTCGGCGACCCCGACGGGTCGTGCCAGGTAGCGCGTCGACCGCGCATCCCCCTGCACGTCGATTCGCTTCTGTTCGACGAGCGCAGCCAGTCGGCGCTGCAGGGTTCGGCGCTTGGTCTGCTCACCCAGCGCCTGGGATATCGCGTCAACACCGATGCCTGCGGGATGCGCGGCAATCAGCGCGACCAGGCGATCGAACTCGTGTTGTGGCGTGATTCGTGGCATTCGCGTCAATTCCGGTGAGGAATCGCGCCAGTATTGCGCCACTCGAAGTGGCGCGCAAGCCATTTATCGCGCCATATCCTCCATCGCCGACACGATCGCCCCCGGCGTCGTGACCCAGATCTCGCGGTGGTGGTCCATCACATGCCGCAGTGCGCGCCGCAGGTGGCGCAGCCGGTACGGCTGGCCGACGATGTACGGGTGCAGCGCGATGCCCATCACCAGCGGCTGGCGCTGCGACTGCTCCAGCATCTCGTCGAACTGGTCGATGATCATCTGCGCGAAGTCCTTCGCGTCCATCTGCCGCGCGATCACCATCGGGATGTCGTTCAGCTCCTGCGGGTAGGGCACCGACCACAGCGAGCCGCCGCGCGTGCGCAGGCGCACCGGCTGGTCGTCGTGGCACCAGTTCAGCGTGTAGTGGAAGCCTGCCTCGGCCAGCAGGTCGGGCGTGAGGTGGCTCTCCGAGATCCACGGCGACAGCCAGCCGCGCGGCGCGAGCGCATGGCGGCGCGTCATCGTGTCGCGGCAGTGCTCGATCAGCGCGCGCTCATCGGCCTCGGGCAGCGAGCCCTGGCGGATCGAGTTGGTGTGGCCGTGCGCGATCATCTCGTCGCCGCGCTGCACGCAGGCATCCACCAGCACCGGGCTCAGCTCGTACAGCGCGGTGTTCAGGATCACGCCGGCCGGCATCGCGAGCTGGTCGAACAGCTCCAGGCAGCGCCACGCACCGACGCGGTTGCCGTACTCGCGCCAGCTGTGGTTCAGCACGTCGGGGTGCGGCGACGCCGGGCCGAGCGATGCGCCCAGTCCTTCGCCGAACGCGAAGTCTTCCAGGTTGAAGCCGAGGTACACCGCGAGCCGCTGCCCGTTGGGCCAGCGGAAATCCGGCCGCTGCGTGATCGCCGAGTAGTCGAAGCGGCCGTGCGTGCGCAGCGGGCCGAAGCGGGGGTCCGGGGCAGGGTGGGTCATGCCGACGGCCGAAGCAAGCTGCGCACCACCGTCACCGTGCAGTCCGACTGCGCGACCACCTCGGCCGACACGCTGCCCAGGTAGCGGCGCAGCCCGCCGCTGCTGCGCGCGCCCATCACGATGTGGTCGACCTGGTTCTTGCGCGCGTAGTCGACGATCGCGCCGGCCGCATCGGGCGCCTCGAGCACGTGGAAGGTCACGCGCCCGGCCTGCTCGGGGCGCGTGGCCTCCAGGTCCTGCAGCAGCGGGCGCGCCCAGTGCTTCAGCTGCACCAGCAGGCCGACGTGCTTGCTGCCGCCGTCCTTGTCGAGCAGCTCGTCCATGCCGATGCGGTTGATCTTCAGCACCGCCAGGCACGCGAGGCGCGCGCCGGGCTCGGTGTGCAGCAGCCGCTGCACGGTGTCGCGCACCGCCTCGAGCAGGGCCGGCTCGGCGTTCGCGACATCCACCGCCGCCAGCAGGATCGGGCTGCGCGCCGCCTGCCCCGCCGCATTGCCGCGCTCGGCCGGTTCGGCGCCCAGCGCGGCGAACCAGCGCCGCAGCGTCTGCACGCGGCCGCTGCGCGAGCGCCGCGTCGCCCGCTCGGTCAGCACCACCTGCTCCGGGTTCTGCAGCTCGAAGGCGAGCTGCGCCGCGCTCTGGTGCCGCTTGTCGGGTTGCACCTCCAGGCAGCGCAGCACCAGCTCCTGCAGCCACGGCGGGCAGTCGGGCCGCCACGCGAGCAGCGGCAGCGGGTCCTGGTAGAGCCGCTGGCGCAGCCCGCGCACGCTGGTGGGCGCGCCGAACGGGCGCTCGCCGGTCAGCAGGTGGTACAGCAGCACGCCGAGCGCGAACAGGTCGCTGCGCGGGTCGTTGCGGATGAACTGCACCTGCTCCGGCGACATGTACGGGCCGGTGCCCATCGGCAGCTCGAACTCCTCGTCGAGCAGGTCGGGCAGGAAGTCGTGGCGCGACAGGCCGAAGTCGACCAGCACGGCATCGGTGCGCGAGCCGTCCGGCGCCTTGCGGAACATGATGTTGCTCGGCTTCACGTCGAGGTGCACCACGTGCTGGCGGTGCAGGTCGTGCAGCGCGGTCGCGACCAGCGCGCCGACATCCACCACCTCGGCGATCGGCAGCGGCGCGTCGTCGAAGCGCCGGCGCAGCGAATCGCCCGACAGCCGCTCCATCACGATGAACGGCTGCCCGGTGAAGTCGGCCTTGGCGATGAACTTCGGCACGTGCACGCCGGCGAGCGACGGCAGGATCATCTGCTCGACCTCGAAGCCGACGATGCTGGTCGGGTCCTCCCCGCCCTTGATGCGCGGCACCTTCATGATCAGCGGCATCGGGT
>NZ_JBFUGW010000318.1:0-6501 GCF_056402735.1 Rhizobacter sp. P3_C12 | reverse complement strand
ACAGTGGGCGACAGTCAGTGCACGAAGCGTGCTGCGCACGCGGGCCATGAAACCAGCCAGCTCCGGCGCCCCGGCTTTATTGGCGCTCCACAGCCTCCCCGCACGCGCCTTCTGCCACCACCGCTCTTTGGAGAGGTGACAAGCGAACAAATGGGGGTTGATTCCCGGGTTGGCACCCGGGMGCGYCRTGCGTSTTTTCTGCGCGTCGAGCCACCGGTTCGGCAAAGGCGCGGGCGGGGGGTGTGGGGAGCGCCAATMARGRCGGGGCGCCGGAGCCGTCTGCTTTCATGAACCGCGCGCGCAGCGCGCTTCGTGCACTGACTGTCGCCGACTGTTTGACCACAACGAACGAAGTGAGTGGAGGGAGTTTCGGCGACGGTTCATGAAAGCAGATGGCGCAGGGGAGTCATCGCACCGCCAGGGGCGATGACCGCACCGGCCGGCGAGCCCCACACCCCCCGCCCGCGCCTTTGCCTCGCACAGAACTGCGCATGGAACCCATTCAGTACGTCTCGACGTGGAAACGCCCCTCGTCCACCAGCCGTTGGTGCAGCAGCGGCCAATCGAGCCCCGCCTCGGCGCAGATGTCGGCCAGCGCGTCCAGCACGCCGGTCTCCATGCCCTTCAGCCCGCACAGGTAGAGGCAGGTGTCGCCGCGCAGCAGCAGGGCAATGTCGGCGGCGCGCTCGCGCATCAGGTCCTGCACATAGCGGCGCGGCTGCCCCGGCACGCGTGAGAACGCGAGCGAGGTGTCGATGAACGAGGCCGGCAGCTTGGTCAAGGGCCCGAAGTACGGCAGCTCCTCCGGCCGGCGCGCGCCGAAGAACAGCATCAGCCCGCCGTAGACCGGCTTGCCCGCCTGCATCAGCCGCCGCCGGTGCTCGGTCATCGCCCGCATCGGCGCCGCGCCGGTGCCGGTGCACACCATCAGCAGGTTCGAGCCCGCATGGTTGGGCATCAGGAAACGGTCGCCGAACGGGCCGCAGACCTGCACCGTGTCGCCCTTGCGCAGGTCGCACAGGTAGTTCGACGCGACGCCGTGCACCGGTCGGCCGTCGTGGTCGCTCGTGACCCGCTTCACCGTCAGCGAGACGTTGTTGTAACCCTCGCGCTCGCCACTGCGCGGGCTCGCGACCGAGTACATGCGCAGGTAGTGCGACCTGCCGGCGGCATCGACACCGGGCGGCACGATGCCGATCGACTGCCCCTCGAGCAACGGAAAGAACTGCGTGCCGAAATCGAGCACCAGGTGGTGGATGTCGCCCTCGGCGTCGGCCGCGGTCAGCCGGAAGTTGCCGGCCACCGTCGCCTGCACCGGCTTTTTCAGCGTGTGCAGGTTCAGGTAGGGATGCGCGGCCGACCACGGCGGCCTCGGCGAGCTCGGCGACACCGCGGCATTCGCCTGCGGCGGCACCTCGTCGACCGGCGGCGCCCCCGCATCGGCCGGCACCTGCGCGAGCGCCGGCATCTCCTGCTTCGGCGGCAACTCGTCCCAGCCGAACTGCGCCTCGATCGAATACGCCGCCGCCTTCGGCACCGGGTGCCAGTGGTCGATGCTGCCGGTCGGGCACGGCGACACGCAGGCCTGGCAGCCGTTGCAGATGGCCGCGTCGACGACGTAGTTGCGGTCGTCGTGCGTGATCGCGTCGACCGGGCAGGTCTCCTCGCAGGTGTTGCAGCGGATGCAGACCTCGGGATCGATCAGGTGCTGCTGGATGAAGACGACCGGGTCCATCACATCCTCAGTTGAAACGCACGTACTCGAAGTCGACCGGCTGCTTGTTGATGCCGATCGGCGGCGGCGCAATCCAGTTCGCGTACTTGCCGGGTTCGACCACGCGGCCCATCAGCGACGCGACATAGGCGCGGTCTTCCTCGCTCGCGAGCCATTCGCGCACATGGGCCTGCCATTCGATCTCGCCGATCACCCGGCCGTCGGGGCTCACGCGCAGCCCGGCGAAGCTGCCGATGTGGCGGTTGAAGGCCTTGTGCGGCACGCTCAGCCGGAACGCGATGCCGGCCTTCTCGATCACCTTGTTCCAGCGGTTCACGCCGGCCGACGAGTCGCGGATGTAGTCGTCGCGCAGCACCTCGTTCAGCGCGTTCAGCATCGGCACCTCCTTGTCGACCAGCACGCCGTCGCGCACGTCGAGGATCTTGTAGTGGGCGCCCTTCAGCACGTGGTCATCGGCGCGCTTGCCTTCTTCGTAGCGGCCCTTCAGGCCCGAGCTGTAGAAGATCGCCGCGTTGCTCGACTGGTCGGCACCGAACAGGTCGATCGTCACGCTGTAGTGGAAGTTCAGGTAGCGCTGGATCGTCGGCAGGTCGATCACGCCGTGGCGGCGCAGCTCGGCCGGGTCTTCGATGCCGGTCTGCTTCATCACCTCGCAGGTGCGCTGGATCACGCGCGACACCCCCGACTCGCCGACGAACATGTGGTGCGCCTCTTCGGTCAGCATGAAGCGCGTGGTGCGCGACAACGGATCGAACGCGCTCTCGGCCAGCGCGCACAGCTGGAACTTGCCGTCGCGGTCGGTGAAGTAGGTGAACATGTAGAACGCCAGCCAGTCGGGCGTCTCTTCATTGAAGGCCCCGAGGATGCGCGGGTTGTCCTGGTCGCCGGAGCGGCGCTCGAGCAGTGCCTCGGCCTCCTCGCGGCCGTCGCGGCCGAAGTGCTTGTGCAGCAGGTAGACCATCGCCCACAGGTGGCGGCCTTCCTCGACGTTCACCTGGAACAGGTTGCGCAGGTCGTACTGGCTGGGCGCCGTCTTGCCGAGGTGGCGCTGCTGCTCGACCGAGGCCGGCTCGGTGTCGCCCTGCGTGACGATGATGCGGCGCAGGTTGGCGCGGTGCTCGCCGGGCACGTCCTGCCAGGCGGCCTCGCCCTGGTGGTCGCCGAAGCCGATCCTGCGGTCGGCCTCGGGCTGCGCGAGGAAGATGCCCCAGCGGTAGTCGGGCATCTTCACGTGGCCGAACTGCGCCCAACCGTCGGGCGTGGTGCTGGTCGCGGTGCGCAGGTAGACATCGAAGCCGTGCGAGCCGTCGGGGCCCATGTCCTGCCACCAGTTCAGGTAGTTGGGCTGCCAGTGCTCGAGCGCACGCTGCAGCGTCCGGTCCTCGGACAGGTTGACGTTGTTGGGGATCTTGTCGGTGTAGTTGATGCTGGACATGGACTTGGTTTCGTTGCGCTGCACTTCGACAGGCTCAGTGCGAACGGCTTGTGTACGCCTTCAGACTCTCTTCCAGTCGAACTGCGCCTTGTGCCCGGTGCCGTAGACCTTCAGCGCGCCCGCTTCGCCGACGGCGTTCGGGCGGTTGAAGATCCAGTTCTGCCACGCGGTCAGCCGGCCGAAGATGCGGGTCTCCATGCTCTCGGTGCCGGCGAAGCGCAGGTTGGCCTCCAGGCCGGTCAGCGCATCGGGCGACAGGCTCGCGCGCTCCTCCAGCGCGATGCGGATCTCGTCGGCCCAGTCGATGTCGTCCGGCGCCGCCGTGACGAGGCCGAGCGCGAGCGCCTCGTCGGCATCGAGCGCCTTGCCCTGCACCGCCTGCACCGCGGCGATCTCGCCGGCATCGCGGTGAAAGCGGCGCTGCAGGCGCGTCTCGCGGCTCACCATCTGCAGGTCGCCGAAGTTGAACGCCGACAACGCGATGCGCGGCGCCGCAGCGGGCTCGTCGGGCAGCGCCAGCATGTAGATGCGGTCCGCGGCGAGCGCGATCTCGAGCAGCGAGCCGGCAAAGCACGAGCCGCGGTCGACCAGCGCGAACAGCGAGCGCGACGACACGTCGAGCCGCGCCAGCGTGCGGCGCAGCAGGCCGATGGTCTCGCGCACCAGCCAGTGCGAACGGTGCGCCTGCAGCGTCGCGTCGAGCGCGAGCACCGCGTCGACCGCGCCCTGCGTCTTCAGCAGCCAGGTGCCGATCTCGGGCTCGTTGGTGCGCAGGTGGAGGATCGCGTCGTCCAGCTCGCGCGCCATCTGCAGCGGGTACCAGGCGGCGCCGGCGGCCTCGATGCCGGCGAGGTCGGCCGGCTGCGCGCCAACGGGGCCACGCACGGTCAACGTCGCGTGGCGCGCGGCGCGGTCGATCTGCACGTCGACGTGGCCGTAGGCCAGGCCATCCGCCGACACCTGCTTCACGAGCCGCGGCAGCGGCACGCCGCGCGCATCGGCCGGGCGGTCGCTCGTCGCGGCCAGTTCGCGCGCCCGCTCCTGCACGCGCTGCGCGAAGGCCTGCGTCTTCACGGCTTCATCGACCAGCCGCCAGTCCACCGCCTTCTTGCCACGCACGCCTTCGCTGGTGGTGCAGAAGATGTCGGCATGGTCGTGGCGCACGCGGCGCTTGTCGGTCAGGCGCGTCAGCCCACCGGTGCCGGGCAGCACGCCGAGCAGCGGCACCTCGGGCAGGCTGACGGCCGACGAGCGGTCGTCGACCAGGATGATCTCGTCGCAGGCCGCCGCCAGCTCGTAGCCGCCGCCGGCGCAGGCGCCGTTCACCGCGGCGAGGAACTTCAGGCCGCCGTGCCGGCTGCTGTCTTCGAGCCCGTTGCGCGTCTCGTTCGTGAACTTGCAGAAGTTGACCTTCCAGCCGTGGCTGGACAGGCCGAGCATGAAGATGTTGGCGCCCGAGCAGAACACCCGGTCGCGGCCGCTGGTGAGGATCACCGTGCGCACCGCCGGGTGCTCGAAGCGGATGCGCTGCACCGCGTCGTGCAGCTCGATGTCGACGCCGAGGTCGTAGCTGTTCAGCTTCAGCTTGTAGCCCGCGCGCAGCCCGCCGTCCTCGCTGACGGCCATCACGAGCGTGGCGACCTGGCCTTCGACGCTCAGCCGCCAGTGGCGGTAGCGATCCGGGTGGGTTTCGTAATCGACCGGGGAGTCGACCGGCGAGTCAACAGGGAAAGCGGCAGGGGGGACATTTGTCATGGGGGCATCTCCGGCGAGCGGCAACATGCTGCACGCCCGTCAATGAAGATGCAATTTAGTGCATGCAGCCGCCAGCGTCAACCCGCCAGCCGGATCGTGCCCCGCAATTGGTCCTGCAGGGCCGTGAATGCGGCCTCCATGGTCTTGTCGCTGGTGTCGAACACCTCGTCGGCCTTCGAGTAGAAGGCGGCGCGGCTCTCGAGGATGCGCCGCAGGTCGTTCATCGCCTCGGCATTGCCCGACATCGGCCGGGTGTCGCCCTGCGCCAGCACCCGGTTCATGTGCTCCTCGGGCGAGGCGCGCACCCACACGGTGTAGCAGTGCGCCAGCAGCATGTTGAAGGTGGCCGGGTCGGAGACGATGCCGCCGGGCGTCGCGATCACCGCGCGCGGGTAGCGCTGGATGCACTCCTCGAGCGCGCGCCGCTCGTGGCGCCGGTAGGCGGCCGGGCCGTACAGCGAATGGATCTCGGAGACGCTGCAGCCGGCCACCGTCTCGATGTGGCGGTTCAGCTCGACGAAGGGCACGGCCCAGCTGTCGGCCAGCATCTTCCCGAGCGTGCTCTTGCCGGCGCCGCGCAGCCCGATCAGCGCGACCCGCTGCCGCCGCGCCGCCTGGCTGGCCGGCGCGCCGAACACCGAGGCCAGCGCGGAGCGGGCCTGCGCGAGCTCCGATTCGCTGCGGCCGCGCAGGATCTCGCGGATCATCAGCCACTCCGGCGAGCTGGCCGTCTCGTCGCCGACCAGCTCGGCCAGCGTGCAGTTCAGGGCCTGCGCGAGCTGCCGCAGGAACTGCACCGACGCATTGCCGACCCCCATCTCGACATTCGCCAGGTGGCGCTCGGACACGTCGGCCACCTTGGCCAGGCTCTTGCGTGTCAGGCCGCGCCGGGATCGCAGCGCCCGCGTGCGCTCGCCCAGGGCGGCGAGGAACGGGTCTTTGTCGGTGGTCGGATCAGGATCGCCTTCCGGCGCGGTGGGCGAGTTCGGGATTCGGTCCAAGGGTATGTCCGTAACAGGGTCGATCGGGACTGCTGTTTATACTGAATCCAGTGCAACATATTGCATCAACCGATCATTGCACTGTCCGTGAATGCATTATGCGGAGATCGGGTCGGCTTGAGGTAAAACCGCGGCCGTCCCGTCAGGAGAACAGCATGCCCGCGAACCTCGCCGTGGTGGCGCCGCCCGAACGATTCAACGTCGCAGCCCACCTGCTGCAGTGCAACGCGGGCCGTGCCACGAAGACCGCCTACATCGACGACGACGGCCGGCTCAGCTACGGCGAGCTGGCCGACCGCGTGCAGCGTTGCGCCGCCGGCCTGTTGCGCCTGGGCCTGCGCCGCGAGGAGCGCGTGCTGCTGATGATGCTGGACACGGTGGACATGCCGGTGGCCTTCCTCGGTGCGCTGTATGCCGGCCTGGTGCCGGTGCCGGTCAACACGCTGCTGCCGGCCGCGGACTACGGCTACCTGCTGGCGCACAGCCGCGCCCGTGCGCTGGTGGTGTCGGGCGCGCTGTGGCCGGCGGCGCAGCAGGCGCTGGCCGGGCTCGGCGACCCGCCGGCCGTCGTGCTG
>NZ_JBFUGW010000317.1:0-6519 GCF_056402735.1 Rhizobacter sp. P3_C12 | reverse complement strand
GGGCCCGGCAGCTGCGGCGCCGGCCTCGCCGCCCGCCGCCGAGCCGGTGCGCGTCGCGCTGATCGAAGGCCTGTCGGGCGCCTTCGCGAACGCCGGCGAGGCGGTGTACCGCAACCTGCTGTGGGCGGTGGAGCGGGTGAACCAGCGCGGCGGCGTGAGCCTGCCGGATGGCCGCCATCCGCTCGAGCTGGTGCGCTTCGACAGCAAGGGCAGCAATGAAGAGGCACTGTCGCTGCTGCGCTCGGCCATCGACCGGCAGATCGGCTTCGTGATGCAGGGCAACAGCTCGGCCACCGCGGCCGCGCTGGTCGACGCGCTGAACAAGCACAACCAGCGCGAGCCGGCGCGGCGCGCGATCTTGTTGAACTACTCGGCCGTCGACCCGGCGCTGACGAACGAGAAGTGCAGCTTCTGGCACTTCCGCTTCGATGCGCATGCCGACATGCGGCTGCAGGCGCTGACCGACGTGCTGGCCGCCGATGCGCGCGTGAAGAAGGTCTACCTGATCGGCCAGGACTACAGCTTCGGCCAGGGCGTGCTGCGCCAGGCGCGCGTGCTGCTCGCGGCCAAGCGGCCCGACATCGAGATCGTCGGCGACGAACTGCACCCGCTCGGCCGCATCAAGGACTTCCTGCCGTACGCCGCGAAGATCAAGGCGAGCGGCGCGCAGGCGGTGCTCACCGGCAACTGGGGCAACGACCTGACGCTGCTGATCCGCGCCTCGCGCGAGGCCGGGCTGGACGCGCGCTTCTACACCTTCTACGGCAACGCGCTCGGCGCGCCGGCGGCGATCGGCGATGCCGGCGTCGACCGCGTGCTGGCGGTGGCCGAGTGGCACCCGAACCTGGGCGGCGCGGCCTCCGACAGGTTCTATGCAGCCTTCCGCGAGCGCTTTCCGAACCCGCAGGACGACTACGTGCACATGCGCATGCAGGCGATGGTCGAGATGCTGGCGGCCGCGATCGAGAAGGCCGGCAGCGCCGACCCGCTGGCGGTGGCGCGTGCGCTCGAAGGCCTGAAGCTCGACCCGCGCCACCTCGGCGGCTTCCACCGCGGCACGATGCGCGCCGGCGACCACCAGTTCGAGCAGCCGCTGGTCGTCAGCGTGATGCAGCGCGTCGGCAGCCCCGGCGTGCGCTTCGACAACGAGGGCTCGGGCTACGGCTTCAAGACCGTGCTGCAGCTCACCGAAACCCAGACCGAGATGCCGCACCGCTGTGCGATGGAGCGACCATGAGATCCGTGATCGAAAACCTGCCGGCCTCGAAGATCCGCGAGGTCGCGAATGCGGCGATCGGCCGTGCCGACGTGCTGCCGTTCTGGTTCGGCGAGAGCGACGAGCCGACGCCGGATTTCGTGACCGAGGCGGCGGTCGCGTCGCTGCGGCGCGGCGAGACGGCGTATGCGCACAACCTGGGGCTGCCGGCCCTGCGCGAGGCGCTGGCGGGCTATGCGAGCGGGCTGCACCGGCCGGTCGGGCCGGAGCGCATTGCCGTCACGTCGTCGGGCGTCAACGGCCTGATGATCGCGACGCAGGCGCTGGTGGGCGCCGGCGA
This sequence comes from Rhizobacter sp. P3_C12, assembly GCF_056402735.1. Taxonomy (NCBI): domain Bacteria; kingdom Pseudomonadati; phylum Pseudomonadota; class Betaproteobacteria; order Burkholderiales; family Sphaerotilaceae; genus Rhizobacter; species Rhizobacter sp. P3_C12. The sequence goes on along the minus strand of NZ_JBFUGW010000317.1, from coordinate 4,963 downwards.
CGAAGTGGTCGCCGTCGTGCCGGTGTGGCCGAACATCACCGCGCAGCCTGCGATCCTGGGGGCCGACGTGAAGCGGGTCTCGCTGCAGGTGCGCGATGGCGCCTGGCAGCTCGATCTCGAGCGCCTGCTGGCCGCGATCACCCCGCGCACCCGGCTGCTGCTGGTCAACGCGCCGAACAACCCGACCGGCTGGACGATGACCCGCGCCGAGCAGCAGGCGGTGCTCGACCACTGCCGCCGCACCGGCACCTGGATCGTCGCCGACGAGGTCTACGAGCGGCTGTACTACGAGGCGGGCCTTGTCTCTGGGTCGAGCCATGCGGCGCCGAGCTTCCTCGACATCGCCGAGGCCGACGACCGGCTGGTGGTGGCGCACAGCTTCTCGAAAAGCTTCCTGATGACCGGCTGGCGGCTCGGTTCGCTGGTCGTGCCGGCGGCGCTGACGGCCGACATCGGCAAGCTGATCGAGTTCAACACCTCGTGCGCGCCGGTGTTCGTGCAGCAGGCCGGCATCGCCGCGCTGCGGGGGGCCGACGCCTTCGTACCGGGGCTGATCGGCCGGCTGAAGGCCTGCCGCGACACGCTGGTGCCGCGCCTGCAGGCGCTGCCGGGCGTCACGCTCGCGATGCCGGCCGGCGGCATGTACGCCTTCTTCCGCGTCGACGGCGAGGACGATTCGCTGGCGCTGGCCAAGCGGCTGGTCACCGGCGTCGGGCTGGGCCTGGCGCCGGGTGCGGCCTTCGGCGACGAGGCCGAGGGCTGGCTGCGCTGGTGCTTCGCGTCGCGCGACCCGGCGCGGCTCGTCGAAGGGGTGGAGCGGCTGAAACGCGCGTTGAGGCTATAATCGACGGGCTTTGCGTCCTGATCCCATCAGAGCGTGAAGCAAATCGCACGGCGCGGGTCAGTTTCACCCGCGACCGCAAGTAGCAACCTCCCGCCCACGAACCTGGCGGGAACATCAGGAAACTGACATGTCCGTCGCAGATCTGAACAAGGCCGAGATCGTCAAGGCCAATGCCCGCAGCGCCAACGACACCGGGTCCCCCGAAGTGCAAGTGGCCCTGCTGACCGCCCGCATCAACGAGCTGACCCCCCACTTCAAGCTGCACCTGAAAGACCACCACGGTCGCCGCGGCCTGCTGAAGATGGTCAACACCCGCAAGAGCCTGCTGGCCTACCTGCGCAAGACCGATGCCGACCGCTACACCGCGCTGATCCAGAAGCTGGGTCTGCGCAAGTAATCCGCGAATGAAAGCCGAGAGCCTGTCTGGATCCTCCAGCACAGGCTCTTTGCGCTTTTGGAGCTGAGCACCCACAGATGACGATGTGTCATTCCACCCGCGTTCCACTCGTGAGCGCTGCTGGAATGGCATCGCGCCAGGTTGCCGCAGTTCCGGGTCCAAGCGCGCCGCCCTCACGAGGCGCTGACAACAAACCGGAGAAATGACATGAGCATGTTCAACAAAGTCACCAAGACCTTCCAATGGGGCCAGCACTCGGTCACGCTGGAAACCGGCGAGATCGCCCGCCAGTCGAGCGGTGCCGTGCTGGTCAACATCGAAGACACCGTGATCCTCGCCACCGTGGTCGGTGCGAAGAACGCGAAGCCGGGCCAGGATTTCTTCCCGCTGACGGTCGACTACATCGAGAAGACCTATGCCGCCGGCAAGATCCCCGGCAGCTTCTTCAAGCGTGAAGGCCGCCCGAGCGAACTCGAGACGCTGACCTCGCGCCTGATCGACCGCCCGCTGCGCCCGCTGTTCCCCGAAGGCTTCTACAACGAAGTCCAGGTCGTCATCCACGTCGTGTCGCTGAACCCGGAAGTCTCGGCCGACATCGCCGCGCTGATCGGTTCGAGCGCCGCGCTCGCGATCTCGGGTATCCCGTTCAACGGCCCGATCGGTGCCGCACGCGTCGGCTACGTCAACGGCCAGTACGTGCTGAACCCGGGCAAGACCCAGCTGCTCGACTCGCAGATGGACCTGGTCGTCGCCGGCACCGAAGCCGCCGTGCTGATGGTCGAATCCGAAGCCCAGCAACTGAGCGAAGAAGTGATGCTCGGCGGCGTGGTGTTCGGCCACGACCAGAGCAAGATCGCCATCGCCGCGATCAACGAGCTGGTGCGTGACGCCGGCAAGCCGGCCTGGGACTGGGCTGCGCCCGCCAAGGACGAAGCCTTCATCGGCAAGATCACCGCGCTGGCCGAAGAGAAGCTGCGCGCCGCCTACCAGATCCGCTCGAAGCAGGCCCGCACGCAAGCCACCCGCGAAGCCACCGCTTCGGTGCTGGCCGCGCTGACGGCTGAGGGCGTCGAGTACGACAAGGTCAAGGTCGACAACGTGCTGTTCGACATCGAAGCACGCATCGTGCGCAGCCAGATCCTGCAGGGCGAGCCCCGCATCGACGGCCGCGACACCCGCACCGTGCGCGCGATCGAGATCCGCAACGGCGTGCTGCCGCGCGTGCACGGTTCGGCGCTGTTCACCCGTGGCGAGACGCAGGCGCTGGTCGCCGCGACGCTCGGCACCGACCGCGATTCGCAGAAGATCGACGCGCTCGCCGGCGAGTTCAGCGAGCACTTCATGCTGCACTACAACATGCCTCCGTTCGCCACCGGCGAAACCGGCCGCGTCGGCACCCCGAAGCGCCGCGAGATCGGCCACGGTCGCCTGGCCAAGCGCGCACTGGTGGCAGTGCTGCCGGACCGCGTCGAGTTCCCGTACTCGATGCGCGTGGTCTCGGAGATCACCGAATCGAACGGTTCGTCGTCGATGGCCTCGGTGTGCGGCGGCTGCCTCGCGCTGATGGATGCCGGCGTGCCGCTGAAGGCGCACGTCGCCGGCATCGCGATGGGCCTGATCAAGGACGGCAACCGCTTCGCCGTGCTGACCGACATCCTCGGCGATGAAGATCACCTGGGCGACATGGACTTCAAGGTGGCCGGCACGACCGCCGGCGTGACCGCGCTGCAGATGGACATCAAGATCCAGGGCATCACGAAGGAAATCATGCAGGTCGCACTGGCGCAGGCCAAGGAAGCCCGCCTGCACATCCTCGGCAAGATGACCGAAGCGATGGGCGAAGCCAAGACCGAGGTCTCGCAGTTCGCACCGCGCCTGTACACGATGAAGATCAACCCGGAGAAGATCCGTGACGTGATCGGCAAGGGCGGCGCGACCATCCGTGCGCTGACCGAAGAGACCGGCACCACGATCGACATCGGCGAAGACGGCACCATCACGATCGCGTCGGCCGACTCCGACAAGGCCGCCTACGCGAAGAAGCGCATCGAAGAGATCACCGCCGAAGTGGAAGTGGGCAAGGTCTACGAAGGCCCGATCACCAAGCTGCTCGAGTTCGGTGCGCTGGTCAACCTGCTGCCGGGCAAGGACGGCCTGCTGCACATCAGCCAGATCGCGCACCAGCGCGTCGAGAAGGTCACCGACTTCCTGAAGGAAGGCCAGATCGTCAAGGTCAAGGTGCTCGAGACCGACGAGAAGGGCCGCGTCAAGCTGTCGATGAAGGCCCTGATCGACCGCGACCAGGCGCCTGCGCAGGAGTGATGACCGGCCGCGCGGCCGCTGCGTCTCGACGCGGTGGCCGTGTGGCGGCGTCCTGCCCACCGAGCTTCCGATGAAAGCCATCGCGATCACCACCCCCGGCGCGCCCGACGTGCTGCGCGCCATCGAGCGCGCGGCACCGGTGCCTGCGGTCGGCGAGCTGCTGATCCGCGTCGGCGCATCGGGCGTCAACCGGCCCGACGTGCTGCAACGCAAGGGCCTGTAYCCGGTGCCGCCGGGCGCGTCGGACCTGCCGGGGCTGGAGGTCGCGGGCGAGGTGGTCGGTGGCGATGCGGCGGCAATGGCCGAGGCCGGCGTCGCCATCGGCGACCGCGTCTGTGCGCTGGTGGCCGGTGGCGGCTATGCCGAGCTGTGCGTCGCGCCGGTCGGCCAGTGCCTGCCGGTGCCGAAGGGCTTCAGCGACATCGAGGCCGCAAGCCTGCCCGAGACCTTCTTCACCGTCTGGTCGAACGTGTTCGAGCGCGCCCGCCTGCAACCGGGCGAGACGCTGCTGGTGCAGGGCGGCACGAGCGGCATCGGCGTCACCGCGATCCAGCTGGCCCGGGCCTTCGGCGCGCGCGTGATCGCGACGGCCGGCAGCGACGACAAGTGCGCCGCCTGCGTGTCGCTCGGCGCCGACCATGCGATCAACTACCGCACGCACGATTTCGTCGCCGAAGTGCAGCGGGTCACCGACGGCCGCGGCGCCGACGTGATCCTCGACATGGTGGCCGGCGACTACATCGCGCGCGAGCTGCAGTGCCTGGCCGATGACGGCCGCATCGCGCTGATCGCGGTGCAGGGCGGCACGGCCGCGCAGATCGACGCCGGCGCCGTGCTGCGCCGGCGGCTGACCATCAGCGGCTCGACGCTGCGTCCGCGCTCGGTCGCGTTCAAGACCGCGATCGCGAAGGCGCTGCGGCAGCAGGTGTGGCCGTGGCTCGAAGCGGGCCGCGTGAAGCCGGTGATCCACCAGGTGTTCCCGGCGGCGCAGGCGGCCGAGGCCCACGCGCTGATGGAATCGAACCAGCACATCGGCAAGCTGGTGCTCACATGGTGAGTACACAACTGAGCACTGCACAAGGAGCTTCGGGCATGCGTCGCAAACTCGTCGTCGGCAACTGGAAGATGAACGGCAGCCGCGTGGCCAATGCCGAACTGCTGGCCGGGCTGGCAGCGGCCGGCCCGTTCGATGCCGACGTGGCGGTGTGCGCGCCGTTCCCGTACCTGGGCGAGGTCGCGCTGTCGCTGCAAGGCCAGCGCCTGGCGTGGGGCGCACAGGATTGTTCAAGGAACGAGAGCGGTGCCTTCACCGGCGAGGTGTCGGCATCGATGCTGGCCGAGTTCGGCTGCCGCTACGTGATCGTCGGGCACTCGGAGCGGCGTGCGCTGCATGCCGAATC
>NZ_JBFUGW010000316.1:0-6525 GCF_056402735.1 Rhizobacter sp. P3_C12 | reverse complement strand
GCGAAGGTGATGGGCACTCAACATGAAAGTGGGGATGGCGGGAAAGGAGGGCGGGGGAAGAATGGCGACGATCGGGCGTCGGTATCGGAGTTGTCTGCGCTTCGGTATGGGTCGGATATGTGGTGGGTCGGGCCCAGCCCGGGAGTATCGGTGCCCTCGCCAACCCCCGCATCAGGGACAGCACGATCTGCGCCATCGCCGCCGGCAGGCTCCATGAGCCGCCGCCGGTTGCCTTCGTTCACATCTGATGCAGATCTCGTCTGGACGAGCAAAAAGGGTCACCGTTTCTTCTGGAACAGGATGTAAGGTCCCCCCCGTTTGCCAACTATTGACACATTTTCAGGGGTTTTCGGGACGAAGATCCGCTCCGCCATGCAGGCACGTGACCTGCGTAGGACATGTATCAAGGGACAGTCATCTCAAGACGGTCAACGATTCCGAGGGAATGAAGTGCAGTTGGTTCCGGAGGGCCTCGTGTCCAGCAAGCCAGTCAGGTCGATGAACCCCGCTCCGCACGCCGAACCGGCCGTGCGCGGTGGCGGCTGGCTGCGCCGCGAGGAAGCGATCATGGGCACCTCGGTCTCGGTCGAGCTGTGGAGCGACGACCGCCTCGCCGGCGAGGCCGCCATTGCCGCCGTGATGGCCGACATGCAGCGCATCGACTGGACCATGAGCCCGGTGAAGGCGTCGTCCGAGCTGTCGCGCATCAACCGCGAAGCCGCCGCCCACCCGGTGGCGCTCAGCAACGAGCTGTACGGGCTGCTGGAACGCGCGCTGCATTTCTCGCGCCTCTCCGATGGCGCCTTCGACATCACCTACGCCAGCGCCGGCCAGCTCTACGACTACCGCGAGCAGCGCGCGCCCACCGAAGCCCAGCTGGCCGCGGCCCGCGCCGCGATCGGCTGGCAGCAATTGCTGCTCGATCCGGAAGACAAGACCGTCCGCTTCGGCCACCCCGGCATGCGCATCGACCTGGGCGGCTTCGCCAAGGGCCATGCGGTCGACCGCGCCGCTGCGATCCTGCGCGGCCACGGCATCCGCCATGCGGTGGTGGCGGCCGGCGGCGACAGCTACGTGCTCGGCGACCGCCGCGGCCGCCCGTGGAACATCGCGGTGCGCGACCCGCGCCGCCCCGGCGAGGTCGTCGCGCTGCTGCCGCTGGAAGACACGGCGATGTCGACCTCGGGCGACTACGAGCGCTTCTTCGAGCGCGACGGCGAGCGTTTCCACCATGTGATCGACCCGAAGACGGGGCGGTCGGCGCACGGCGTTCGCAGCGTGACCATCCTCGCCGAGGACGGGCTCACGAGCGAAGGGCTGTCCAAGAGCGTGTTCGTGAAAGGCCTTGCAGAGGGCATGCGGCTCGTCGAGTCGCAGGAGGGCGTCGATGCGATCGTGATCGACGCGGACGGTGTTCTGCATTACTCCTCCGGTTTGTTGGGCGCCGCCCCGCAACCCGGCAACCCAGGCCGGCAATAGACGACCGGCCGCATCGGAGGCGAGAAGATGAAGTACCCCACAGCAACCCAGGGCCCCGCGAGCGATCGCCGGGCGCACCGAGGCAGCATCCGGTCCGCCGGAGCAGCGCTGCTCGCCACCATGGTCGCGGTCCTCGCGGCCTGCGGCAGCGGCAGTTCCAGCGATTCATCCAGCCTCACGGTGGAAGGCGACGTGCCGCTCGCGTACACGCAGCGCGTCAACACGATGGGCATGAACCCGACCAACGGCGCTCCGTACGCCCAGGGCGGCGACCTGATGATCCGCGAGAAATCCTCGCCGAGCGCGCCCGAGCACAACATCACCCAGAGCATCACCCAGGGCCACGGCGACGTGTCCGACCCCGAGGTGTCGTTCGACGGCAAGAAGATCGTCTTCGCGCTGAAGTGCGAGACCTCCAACACCTCGATGATCAACGGCGCCAAGGCCTGTACCGGGCGCTGGAACATCTGGGAATACGACATGACGAAGAGCGGCCTGACCGGCGGCAGCTTCAAGCGTCTGACCAGCTCCACCGACGGCGACGACGTCGACCCGGCCTACCTGCCGGCCGGCAAGGGCTTCGTGTTCTCGTCGAACCGCCAGGGCACCTCGTTCTTCAACCAGGGCGTCGGCGGCAACCGCTTCGCGCTCGACGAGTACGAGCGCGAGCGCGTCTTCAACCTGCACACGATGGATGCCGCCGGCGGCAGCATCACGCAGATCTCGGTCAACCAGAGCCATGACCGCAACCCGGTCGTGCGCCCCAACGGCGACATCATGTTCTCGCGCTGGGACCACGTCGGCATGCGCAACCACTTCAAGGTGTTCCGCGTGAAGCCCGACGGCACCGACATGTTCGTGCTGTACGGCGCGCACAGCGAGGGCAACAGCTTCCTGCACCCGCGCGACATGGACCCGAAGGGCAAGTTCAAGGGCTTCCTCGCGTCCGACCTGATGCCGCTGTCGCGCACCAAGGAAGGCGGCGGCCTGGTCCTGGTCGACGCGGCCAACTACTCCGAGCAGAACACGCCGGCCAACCCGAGCGTCGCGGCGCAGGGCGGCCAGTACTACCCGACCGAAGAGGCGCTGAACATCGACGGCGGGCTGTCGGCGTACGGCCGCATCACGACGCCGTTCCCGCTGTGGGACGGCACCGACCGCGTGCTCGTCGCCTACCGCCCGTGCGAAGTGACGAAGAACGGCAAGGTGGTGCCGTGCGCCACGCTGACCGATGCCGAGAAGGCGCGCCTGGCCGACGACAACCGGCTGGAGAGCGAGGTCGAGGCCGACGGCGTGAAGGACAACGTGCCGCCGCCGTACGGCATCTACATGTTCGACCCGAACAACTCGAAGAAGGGCCTGCAGCCGATCGCGCCGCCGCCCCCGGGCTTCATGAACACCGACCCGGTGCCGCTGCAGTCGCGCACCGAGCCGAACGCCACCGACCCGACCCCGGTCGACGCCACGCTGGCCGCGCAGAAGCTCGGCCTGCTCGAAGTGCGCAGCGTCTACGACACCGACGGCCTCGGCCGCATGGGTGACCCGGTGATCGCGGCGGCCGACCTGTCGGCCACCTGCACCACCGCGATCGCGAAGACCGCGCCGACCGACCCGCTGGACACGCGTGCCCAGGTCGCCGACATCGTCAAGATGAAGGACCCGGCCAACCCGGCCTACGGCTGCGCGCCGGCCCGCTTCATCCGTGCCTTCCGCGCGGTGGCGCCGAGCCAGGGCATGGGCGTGCGGGCCGCGATCGGCGAGACCGATTTCGAGCCGCAGCAGATCCTCGGCTACGCGCCGATCGAGCCGGACGGTTCGTTCAAGCTGCAGGTGCCGGCCGACACCCCGATCGGGCTGGCGGTGGTCGATGCCGAAGGCCGTGCCTTCCAGACCCACACCAACTGGATCCAGGTCCGCCCGGGCGAACGCCGCACCTGCGACGGCTGCCACAGCCCGCGCCGCGGCGGCGCGCTGAATTCCGGTGCGGTGGCCAACACCATCCCGTCGGGCTGGTTCGACAACCTGGCGAGCGCCCACCAGTCGGGCGAGACGATGGCCGGCACCCGCACGCGCCTCGACCCGAACGTGCTGAAGCTGATGACCGACATGGTCTCCACCGACACCTGGGCCGACACGGCCAAGGCCGGCGTGACCGCGCGCAATCCGATCAGCATCAAGTACAAGAACAACACCGATTCGAAGGACGACCTGCTGACCGCCGCCCCGGTCGACGGCGTCATCAACTACCCGGACCACATCCAGCCGATGTGGACGGTCAGCCGCGGCACCAACGGCGCCGGCACCTGCGTGGCCTGCCACGCCGACCCGGCCAAGCTGGACCTGAGCGCGACGATCGCCGGCACCGGCCGCAGCGCGTCGTACGAGCGCCTGCTGATCGGCGACCCGGTCATCGATACCGCCACCGGCCTGCCGAAGACCCACCTCGAGGAAGGCGTGCCGATGATCGACCGCGAGCCGGCGATGGTCGACACGATGGCCAGCGAAGGCGATGCCCTCGGCATGGGGCGCAAGAGCCGACTGCTGGAGATCCTGTCCGGCGCGACGCTGATGGCCAGCGCCGATGCGCGCACGCTGTACCCGACCCCGGCGGCAGGCGCGCCTGACCACGCGACGCTGCTGACCAAGGCCGAGAAGCGCCTGCTGGCCGAATGGATCGACCTCGGCAGCAAGTACTACAACGACCTGTCCGCAGGCGGCGTGAAGGGCATCGGGCTGATCACCCAGGCCTCGTTCGAGTCCGACGTGTACCCGATCCTGCGCAGCACCTGCGCGGCCGCCTGCCACCAGGGCATCGGCAGCGACGAGATCGCCGCCGGCAAGGCGTTCCGCGAGAACCGCTTCGTGTTGCTGGGTGACGCGGAGGGCGATTTCAATGTCACACTGACGATGATCAACGACGCCTGCCATCCGGAAGCCAACTCGCTGCTGAAGCGGCCGTCGACGATCCCGCACCCGGCGGGCGCCGCGAGTTCGCCGACCGCCGTGCTGCCGGCCGGCAGCGCGAACTACGTGACGATCGCCAACTGGATCAAGAAGGGCTGTACCACCCCATGACGCACGCGTCTCCCGAGGCACCTGCGCGCGCACCCTGGCGGGTGCCGCTGCGCGCGGCGGGTGCCTGCCTCGCCGCAGCCTGGCTCGCCAGCTGCGGCGGTGGCGGCAACCCGCTGGGCAACCCGTCGACGATCAACAACCCGGCCGGCGCATCGGGCCAGCGCCTGTCGTACGCCTACTTCCAGAAGTGCATCAACCCGATCTTCCTGGCGGCGCTGCCGATCACGCACAACGGCACGACCACCACCAACACCTGCGCCGGCTCGGGCTGCCATGACACGGTGGCCGGCACCGGCGGCGCGTTCCGCATCGCCACCGGCGCGACCGCGCTGGACGTGACCGACCCGGCCAACACGCCGGACGCGATCCGCCAGACCGACATGTACAAGAACTTCTACTCCGCGCAGGGCGAGGTGGTGGAAGGCTCGACCACGCAGAGCCGGCTGCTCGCGAAGCCGCTGCTGATCAACGTGCTGCATGGCGGCGGGCAGATCTTCCCGAACGACCAGGACGCCAACGTCAAGCTGATCGAGTACTGGATCACCCACCCGTCGCCGTCGGGCCAGGACGAGTTCAGCACCGCGACCTACAACATGTTCACGCCGGCGGACCCGAACACGGGGACCTGCAATACAAACTGACAACAATGCCAGCATGACCCTCGCTCCACAGCCCGAGTCCCCTCCACGCCGTCTCCACACCCGCCTTCGCCACGCCTTCCAGGGGCTGGCGCTCGCCTGTGCGTTGGGCGGCGCGGCGCTGCCGGCCGTGGCTGCCGACACGCCGCCGGAGCGGCTGCAGGTCAGCGACCCCTACATCGAGATGCACACCGGCGCGGGCCGCGGCTACCCGGTGTTCCACATTGCCGAGAAGGGCGAGTGGATCGAGGTGCTGCTGCGCCACACCGACTGGTTCAAGGTGCGCACCGACAAGGGCAAGGAAGGCTGGGTCACGCGCGCGCAGCTCGAGACCACGCTGACCGAGGCCGGCGGCACCAAGACCTTCCGTGACGTGCTGCTCGACGACTACCTGAAGCGCCGCGTCGAGTTCGGCACCGGCTGGGGCCGCTTCAAGGGCGAGCCGATGCTGAAGATGTGGACCGGCTACCGCCTGTCGGACACGCTGTCGCTCGAAGCCACGCTCGGCCAGGTGCAGGGCGTGTTCTCCGGCAGCGATTTCTGGCATGCCAACCTGATGGTGGAGCCCTGGTCCGACAAGCGCCTGTCGCCGTTCTTCGCGGTCGGCTTCGGCAAGTTCAAGAACGTGCCGAACTCGACGCTGGTCGACGCGGTCGGCACCAACTCCAAGATGGCCGACGCCGGCATCGGCGTGCGCTACCACCTGTCCGACCGCTTCGTGCTGCGGGCCGACTGGTCGCTCTACACGGTGTTCATCGACGACACCCGCAGCGCCGAGTACCGTGCCGCCACGGTCGGCTTCTCCTTCTTCTTCAATTGACGGCCATGCGCAAACTCCAACGTCTTGTCCTCGCGGCCTGCCTCGCCGCGCCGTTCGCGGCGCAGGCCCAGAACCAGCAGCAGGTCGTCGAACCCGGGAACGAGCAGGTGATCGTGCCGCAGGTCGACCGCCGCCCGGTGAACGTGCCGAAGATCCCGTCGAACGACTTCGAGTTCGGCCTGTTCGGCGGCACCTACAGCACGCAGAACTTCGGCGCCAACGCCGTCTCGGGCCTGCGCGTGGGCTACCACATCACCGAGGACTACTTCGTCGAGGCCGTCTACGCCCAGACCAAGGTGAGCGACGAATCGTTCCGGCAGATCCTGCCCGGCGGCGTGCTCTCCGACGACAGCCAGAAGCTGCGCTACTACAACGTCTCGATCGGCGTGAACGTGCTGCCGGGCGAGATCTTCTTCGGCCGCAACACCGCGAAGGCGTCGGCCGTGTACCTGATCGGCGGCGTCGGCAGCACCAAGTTCAACGACCAGCGCAAGCAGACCTTCAACGTCGGGC
>NZ_JBFUGW010000315.1:0-6621 GCF_056402735.1 Rhizobacter sp. P3_C12 | reverse complement strand
GTGGTCGTAGCGCGTCACCACCAGCCCCGACAGCGGCGCATCGGCGGGCCACAGCGCATCCAGCGCCTGGGCCATCGCGCCGCCCGCCTTGCCGGCCCCCAGCACGAGCGTGCGCCCGCGCGGCGGCGGCGGCAGGAAGGCGCCCAGCGCCTGCGCCGGCAGGGCCCGCGCGACCGCGGCGTCGTACAGCGCGCGAAGAAATCCCCGGGGATCGGTGTGCGGCGAGGGTGCAGTCATGGCCCAATTATCGGATGGCCATCGACATGCAGGCGGTGCTCGACCGCATCCACGACGAAGCGCAACCGCTGCTCGAGCAGGGCGAGGTGGCGCGCTACATCCCCGAACTCGCCAAGGTGCCGAAGCAGCGCTTCGGCATGGCGGTCAGCATGCTCGACGGGCGGCTCTACACCGTCGGCGATGCGCGCGAGGATTTCTCGATCCAGTCGGTCTCGAAGCTGTTCTCGCTGACGCTCGCGTTCCAGCTGGTCGGCGACGCGCTGTGGGAGCGGGTCGGCCGCGAGCCGTCGGGCACCGCGTTCAACTCGCTGGTGCAACTGGAGACCGAGCAGGGCAAGCCGCGCAACCCGTTCCTGAACGCCGGCGCGCTGGTCGTGACCGACGTGCTGAGCACCCGTTTCGTGCAGCCCGAGATGGCGCTGGTGGAGTTCGTGCGGCGCCTGTCGGGCAACCCGGCGCTGCAGTACGACGATGCGGTGGCGCGCTCGGAGCTGGCCACCGGCTCGCGCAACCGCGCGATGGGGCACTTCATGCACAGCTTCGGCAACCTGAAGAACCCGGTCGACGCGGTGATCGAGGCCTACTGCCGGCACTGCGCGATCCGCATGAACTGCGTCGACCTGGCACGTGCGGTGGGCTTTCTCGCGAACGGCGGCGTGAGCCCGGTCAACGGCGAGCGGGTGCTGGACGCGAGTTCGGCGAAGCGGCTGTCGGCGCTGATGCTGACCTGCGGCACCTACGATGCGGCGGGCGATTTCGCGTACCGCGTCGGCATCCCGGCCAAGAGCGGTGTCGGCGGCGGCATCGTCGCGCACATCCCGCGCACGCTGGGCGTGTGCGTCTGGTCGCCGGGGCTGGAGCACACCGGGAACTCGCTCGCGGGCAGCTTCGCGCTGGAGCGGTTCACGTCGCTGATCGGGCAGTCGCTGTTCTGAAGCTTTACCTGCTCAAGGACCTCAGGCGATCCATGGCGAGTCCTGCCACGGCGCTCACCAGCCGAATCGTGATGCCGTCGCCCAATGCCACGGGCACGGCGGTCTGTACGGCATACGGATACCAGCGGTTGGAGAAACCCAGCACCTCAGGCTGCACAGGCATCAGGTCGAAGAGCAGCCCGGACGCCTTGTGCACCCAGCGGCAAATCACATCGCTGCTGGCGTCTCGCGCGAATCCAAGCTGCGCCACCTGTTCCTCGATGCGATAAAACGTGGATCGGTTGGCGTTCACCACGGCGTCCACGTCGCGGGTCGCACGCACGCTGTCGGCCAGTGGATCGGTCACCAGCAGACCGGCCACGGCACCACCGACAAACACCACTTGCTCGCGCAGTTCGCACAGTGCTTCGGCGATGCGGCGCAGATGAGGAAGATTGGGGTCATCGACTCGCATCGATAGCTCCCGAATCGAACTGCATCAGTTCGGTTTCCATCAATTTGGCGGCCAGCAAACGCTCGCGTGCACGCCCTGTGCGCAAGGCATCCAGCAGGGCGAGCAGGCGATGCAAGGCGGGGTCGGCGAGGGCCGCCTGCGGTGCCGTTCGATAGAGAGGTGACAGTGTGGGACCTTTGGCGCTGCCGGTGGGGTGTGCCCATACCGGGGCCTCGCTCTGGGCAGCCGTCAGCATGCTGGCCAAGGGCTCGACACCGAAAGCCGTCGGCACGCCGCGCTTGACCGGCCCGGGTGTGGTCGGCCAGATGTAGCGCACGCCGTGCAGCATGAACTCCAGCAAGCTGGGTCGCACCGGCGACCACTCGCCACGCCCTGGCGCCACTGCGAGGCCGGACGCCACGGCGCGTTTCACGCTCGCATGCGTTTCCGAGGCGCTCATGGCCAACGCCTCGCCAAGCGCGGCATAGGTCCAACGCTGCGGCGGGTGCGCCGCTGCCTTCAACAGCACCAGCAGATCTTGCGGTTTGAGTTCCATCGTCCGGCCATATTCGCTATTCGCGAATTGCGAATATCGCCGATGAGGTCATGTCCTGGCAAGCCCTGGCTGCTGCTGTTCATGCAGCAGCAAATTCAGCCGGTGTTCCTCAACCCCGCCGCCACCCCATTGATCGAGATGTGGATCCCGCGCTGCACCCGCTCATTCGCCGGATCGCCCTCGCGGCGCTGCCGGTAGCGCCGCATCAGCTCGACCTGCAGGTGGTTCAGCGGGTCGAGGTACGGGAAGCGGTGCTCGATCGAGCGCGCGAGAGACGGGTTCGACGCGAGCCGATGCTTCTCGCCGGTGACCAGCGACACCGCGTCGCTGGTGCGCTGCCACTCGGCCTGGATCAGCCCGAAGATCTTCTTGCCCAGCTTCTTGTCCTCGACCAGGTCGACATAGCGCGCCGCGATGCCCAGGTCGCTCTTGGCCAGCACCATGTCCAGGTTCGACAGCAGCGTGCGGAAGAACGGCCACTGCTTGTGCATGCGCTGCAGCAGCACCAGTCGCTCCTTGCGCTGCGCCGGCTGCTTGCCGAGGAAGTGCTCGATCGCCGAGCCGAAGCCGCACCAGCCCGGCAGCGCGACGCGGCACTGGCCCCAGCTGAAGCTCCACGGGATCGCGCGCAGGTCCTCGATCGCGCGCGTGGCCTTGCGCGAAGCCGGGCGCGAGCCGATGTTCAACTCGGCGATCTCGCGGATCGGCGTGGCCGAGAAGAAGTAGTCGGTGAAGCCCGGGGTCTCGTAGACCAGCTTGCGATAGGCCGCCATGCTGGCCTCGCTGATCGCCGCGGCGGCGTCCAGGAAGCTCTTCGGCGCGCTCTTGGTCGGGTGCAGCAGCGTCGCCTCGAGCGTCGCGGCCACCAGCGTTTCGAGGTTGCGCCGCCCGATCTCCGGGTGCGCGTACTTCGACGAGATCACCTCGCCCTGTTCGGTCAGCCGGATCTGGCCGTTCACCGTGCCCGGCGGCTGCGCCAGGATCGCCTGGTAGCTCGGGCCGCCGCCCCGCCCGACGGTGCCGCCGCGGCCGTGGAACAGGCGCAGCGTGATGCCGTGCTGCTCGCCCAGCCTGCCGAACAGCTCGACCAGCGCGATCTCGGTGCGGTACAGCTCCCAGTTGCTGGTGAACGAGCCGCCGTCCTTGTTGCTGTCGCTGTAGCCGAGCATCACGTCCTGCTCGCGGCCGGAACGCTTGATCAGGTCGGCCACGCCCGGCAGCGCGTAGTAGTCGCGCATGATCGGCTCGGCGTTGCGCAGGTCGCCGATGGTCTCGAACAGCGGCGAGACGATCAGCTGGCACACGGCGGCATCGTCCAGCGTGCCGTGCATCAGCCCGGTCTCCTTCTGCAGCAGCAGCACCTCCAGCAGGTCGCTGACGTCTTCGGTGTGCGAAATGATGTAGTGGCGCAGTGCCTCGCGGCCGTAGCGGTCGAGCATCTTCAGCGCCGCCTCGAAGATCGCCAGTTCGCCGACGCTGTGTTCCGAGTACGCCGCGCCATGCACGCGCAGCGGACGCGCGTCGTTCAGCAGCTTCATCAGCAGCGTGCGGCGCGCCGGCTCGTCGAGCGCGCTGTAGTCGGCTTCGATCTTCGCCGTCTTCAGCAGCTCGGCGACCACCGCCTCGTGCTTGTCCGAACTCTGGCGCAGGTCGACGGTGGCCAGGTGGAAGCCGAACACCTGCACCGCGCGCATCAGCGGGCGCAGGCGCGGCGCGATCAGCGCATCGGCATGGTGCGAGCGCAGCGAGGTCTCGATCACCTTCAGGTCGGCCCCGAAATCGTCGCTGCGGCGGTACGGATCCTGCGGCGCCACCGCATGGCGCAGCGCCTCGGTGCCGGTGAAGGCCTGCAGCGTCGCGGCGAGCCGCGCGTACATGCCGATCAGTGCGCGGCGGTAGGGCTCGTCCTCGCGGTGCGCGTTGTGGTCGGGCGAGCGCTCGGCCAGCGCCTGCATCTCGGGCGTCACCGGCGCGAGCGTGGCCGAGATCGACAGCTCCGCCCCCAGCTCGTGCACCTCGGTCAGGTAGAAGCGCAGCACCGTCTCGCTCTGCCGGCGCAGCGCCATCTGCAGCGTCTCGGCGCTGACGTTCGGGTTGCCGTCGCGGTCGCCGCCGATCCAGTTGCCCATGCGGAAGAACGGCGCGATCGGGTGGCCGGGCAGCGCCTCCTCGATCTCCTGGTACAGCTTGGGGATCTGGCGCAGGAAGGTCGACTGGTAGTAGCTGAGCGCGTTCTCGATCTCGTCGGCCACCGTCAGCTTGGTGTAGCGCAGCATGCGCGTCTGCCACAGCTGCGTGACGCGGGCGCGCAGCAGCGCCTCGTTGCCGGCCAGCGCGCGTGCGCCGTGCAGCTCGTCGCGCTGGCCCACCAGCTCGGCGATGGCCCGCTCGGCGTCGAGGATGCTCTTGCGCTGCACCTCGGTGGGGTGGGCCGTCAGCACCGGCGAGATGAAGGCGCGCTGCAGCACGCCGGCGATGTCGGCGGCGCGCACGTCGGCCTCGGCCAGGCGCTCGAAGCTCATCGCGAGCGAGCCTTCCTGCAGGTGGCCCTGGCGCTCGTGGTGCTCGCGCCGGCGCACGTGGTGGCGGTCCTCGGCGATGTTGGCCAGGTGCGAGAAGTAGCTGAAGGCGCGGATCACGCTGACCGTCTGGTCGCCGCTCAGGCTCTTCAGCAGGCGGTCGAAGGTCTTGCCGGCCTGCGCGTCGCGCTTCAGGCGGTACGCCACCGACAGCTGGCGGATGCGCTCGATCAAATCGAACGCGCCCTGGCCCTCCTGCTCGCGGATCACGTCGCCGAGGATGCGGCCGAGCAGGCGGATGTCGTCGACCAGCGGGCGGTTCTTGTCGGCAGCCTCGGCAGCGCTGCTGCGGCCCGGCTTGGACGAGGCCTTGCGGGCAGCGTTGCGGACGGGGGAGACGTGGGACTTGGGGGCAGGTGTGGCACGTGGCATCTTTGTCCTCAGGGCCTCGTCGAGGCTGTAACTTGGTTACGAAGCGCGATGGTATCAGCGCGGCAACGGGGATCAGTCATATCGTTCAGGCAAGAGATGGGCCTGATAGCATTTGCCGATGTCTTCGCTGCCCGAACCCCTCGTCATCGCCACCCGCGAAAGCCGCCTCGCCCTGTGGCAGGCCGAACACGTGCGCGACCTGCTGCAACAACGTTTCGGCCTGCGCGTCGAACTGCTGGGCATGACGACCCGCGGCGACCAGATCCTCGACCGCACGCTGTCGAAGGTCGGCGGCAAGGGCCTGTTCGTCAAGGAGCTGGAAGCCGCGCTCGAAGACGGCCGCGCGCACCTCGCGGTGCATTCGCTGAAAGACGTCCCGATGGACCTGCCGGCGGGCTTCGAGCTGGCCGCGGTGCTGGAGCGCGAGGATCCGCGCGACGCCTTCGTCTCGAACCACCATGCGACGCTCGATGCATTGCCGCAGGGTGCCTGCGTCGGCACCTCGAGCCTGCGCCGCGTCGCGCAGGTGCTGGCGCGGCGGCCCGACCTGCGCATCGAGCCGCTGCGCGGCAACCTCGACACGCGGCTGCGCAAGCTCGACGACGGCCAGTACGACGCGATCGTGCTGGCCGCCGCCGGCCTGAAGCGGCTCGGCCTCGCGCAGCGCATCCGCGCGCTGTTCGCGGTCGACGAGATGATCCCGGCGGCCGGGCAGGGCGCGCTCGGCATCGAGATCCGCAGCGACCAGCCGGCGCTGCGCGAGGCGCTGGCGCAGCTGGCCGACCGGCCCACGTGGTGGGTCGCCGAGGCGGAGCGCGCGGTGTCGCGCTCGCTGGGCGGCAGCTGCAGCATGCCGCTGGCGGCGCATGCCGTGTGGGACGGCGCGATGCTGCGCCTCACCGCGGCGCTCGGCCATGTCGACGACCCGACGCGCCCGCTGCTGCACACGACCTCGGCGGCGGCCGTCGCCGACGCTCGCGCCGCCCGCAGCCTGGGCGAGCTGGCTGCGGCGCAACTGAGGTCCGCGGGTGCCGATGCCTACCTCGGAGCCGGCTGACGCCGCTGCGTCGCTGCGCGTGCTGGTCACGCGGCCTGCGGCCCAGGCGCGCGAGTGGGTCGACGGGTTGCGCGCGGCCGGGCTCGATGCCCAGGCCTTGCCGCTGATCGACATCCGGCCGGTCGACGACCCCGCCGAGCTGCACGCCGCGTGGCACGGGCTCGGCAGCGTCGGCCTCGTGATGTTCGTGAGCCCGAATGCGGCCGAGCAGTTCTTCGCGCAGCGCCCGCCCGGGGCCGCCTGGCCGGCGGCGCTGCAGGCGGCCTCGCCGGGGCCGGGCACGACGCGCGTGCTGCGCGCGCTGGGCGTGGCGGAGATCGTCGAGCCGGCGGCCGATGCGGCGCAGTTCGATTCCGAGGCGCTGTGGATGCAGCTGCGCACGCAGGCCTGGGCGGGCCGCCGCGTGCTGGTGGTGCGCGGCACCAGCGGGCGCGACTGGCTCGCCGAGCGCC
>NZ_JBFUGW010000314.1:0-6630 GCF_056402735.1 Rhizobacter sp. P3_C12 | reverse complement strand
GGGACATCGAGGAAGCGACGCCGCCGTTCGCGTCACCGGCAGAAAGGCGAATCCATTCGCCATGGTCGTATCGCCGTTCCTCCGGCAACGCGGCCTCCGACAGGCGCAGCGTGGTGCGCCCACGCAGATCGAACTCCGCCTGCGTGCCGGAATGGGGGCCCTCCAGGCGCAGCGACAGCATGGCCGGATCGGCCTGCATCGTGAGTCGGGTATCGGCCGGCCAACGCAATGTGCTCAGCGTGGCTTCATCGGAGCGGAGAACGATCGCACCGGAGGGGTTTGCCATGAAAGCCTGCACGAGGGTCGAGTCGGGTGATGCCAGCAGGCTGAAGCCTTCGACCCGGGTGTCACCACGCAACCGCAGGGGTCCGATCGCCGAGGCGCCGGCCATCGTCAGGGTGGCCGAACCGGCCTGCAGCTCGAGTCCCAGCGGGACAGCCGGCACCTGCACGGTCGCGGCCAGCGTCAGCACGACCGCCACCGCCAACATCGGTGCCAGCACGCGCCCCAGGCCGCGCCCCGCCGCAGCGCGCTGCTCTGCGAGCACGGTGTCGACGATGCGCAGCCGCTCCTGCAGATCCTTCAGTTCGGTGAGCGGCACATCGGGGGCCTGCAAGCGAGCAGCCAATTGCTTGGCCAGCAATTTCCGTTGCGAAGCAAGCTCGTCAGTCATCCAGCGCCCCGAGCACCGTGAATCGGAGCATGGGGAGGGCCTGGCGGCTGTCTGCGTCGACGGCCTGCACATCAACGGCGAAGCCCTTGCCATCGGCGGGCATCGGCATGGCGATGCTCAGCCGTTGCCACGGATAGCGTTGCGCATCCGGCACGTCGATCCAGCGCGGAGACCCGCCCTCCCCGAGGCGGTAGCTGCGCCATGCGAGCGAAGCGATGCGAACCGAGGCTCGAACCGTGGCCACTGCATCCGGCTGCACCAGGGCAGAAGCCGAGAGCGCCACCGGAGCCACCGCCGGGCCACCTGCAGCACCGGTGCGGCGCGTCAGCGCGAGAAAGCCCAGGTCGCTCGCTCGCAGGCGTGTTGCACCCAGCATCGGCGCAGGGTCCCAGCTCAGCGGCTGACCGGCAAGCAGGTCTGCCTCGACTCGGTAGAACGGCGACGACGGCATCGGCTGCACCACGAGCCGCAGCGGTGCTCGGGCCGCGGCTTGCAACGACAACGTCCCTGTGACCTTCTCTCCCGCCAGTCCGGCACCGCGGGTGAGCGATACCAACTCGACGAACGATTGCGAGACGGTCCTGTCGTAGAAGCCCTCGCAGCGCTCGGGCCCTGCCATCGAACCATACGGCGGCTGGCGCGAGGTGCTCGGGTGCAAGGTCGAACAATCGACACCCCATGCGGTCGTCACATGCGCTGCCATCACGATCGCGATCAGCAGGCGAGACACACGCTGGCTCACGAGCGCGTGCGACGCGCCCTCGTGCCAGATGCTGAGAATCCTGTCGACGAAGTCCATGGATCGCCTGCCGCAGTCTGTCGACGCCTCGGGTCCATGCGCCACGGGTCAGGCTAGGCGGATGCCCTGCCCCCTGCATCCCCAAGAGTGAGGAGGGTCAGTTCGCCTCTGAGAACTGCAAGCCATACCTTTCAATGTTTTCCAGTCTCCCTATCAATGCACGCCATGACTGACAGTATCCCTGGCAGAGCGGGTGAGTCTTCATGCCGAGCGCGGCTTCAAGGCTCGACATAACGCCACAGCCCGCTCGACCACATCGAGCCGACGTAGATGTTGTGCTTGCCGTCGTTGGTGGCGGCCACGCTGTTGGGTCCCCACACCAGCCCGGCAGGCAGTTCGGCAGCCATCCACTTCTTCCAGTTGTCGCCGGGCCAGGTTGCGCTGTGATACTGCGGGCCACCTTCGCTGAGCCCGCAACGCGAGCAGGCCCAGCCCCACATGAAGTAGAGGCCCTTGGTGGAGCCCCAGACGACGCCGCCGGCATCGGGCGAGACGCGTGTCCAGTTCCTGCCGAGGTCGGTGCTGCGGAACGTGCCGCTGTTGTTCGTGCCGGTGACGAACAAGCTGTTGCCGATCTGGAGCAGGTTGGCGTTCCCGTGAGCGTGTTGCAGGCCTTCGATGCCTTTGGGCTGGAACCAGTTCTGGCCACCGTCGGTCGTCATCACGCCCGATCCACCGTCTTGTGCGTAGGCGAACCAGGTCTTGCTCGTGGTGGCGGGGTTGCCGGTATTCACGAAGAAGGTTGCTGGGCACGGTCTTCCAGGTCAAGCCGTAGTCGGTCGACTTGAACAGCGTGCCATAGCCGCCCACGTACATGTCGCTCGGGTGTGCGGGGTCGGTGACGATGGAGCCGAGGCCGAAGGATCCGGCGTCCTGGTGCAACAGATCGTCCACCCCCGCAGGCGTCACGTTCTCCCACACGCCCACGGCACCGACGGCCGGGCCGGGTGGCGGCGCAGGAACCGGAGGAGCAGGAGCAGGAGCAGGAGCAGGAGCAGGAGYAGGAGCAGGAGCAGGAGCAGGTGCAGGAGCAGGTGCTGGGCTGGGCGCGTTTGCGACCGGCCCGCCGTTGCTGTCGTCATCCCCGCCACACGCGGCGAGCGCGGCGGCCAGCAGCAGGCACAGCAGTGGGCTCGGCCTGGGCTTTGGTGTCATGGTCGGCACCTTGACATCGCGTTGCATCAACGTGCGACAGTTCATCGGACCACCATGCGCCACACGCCGGCATTCAGGTTGCTGGAATAGACGATGTGGTGCACAGGGTCGTAAGCCAGGCCCCCGCCGTTTTTCATCAGCGGGCTGTTCATGGTGGTCCAGGTCGCAGGCTGCGTCTCGGAGGTCGACGCGTAGGGCTGCCAAGGTGCCGGGCCGGGGGCGTTGAACGGGAAGTAGCTGCTGGTGTACAGCCTGGTGCCGTCGCCGATGACGCCGAAAACGAAGCTGCCTGAGTCGGGCAGCTTCGACCACGTGAGGCCTTTGTCGAGGCTGCGCATCACGCCGTCGACCGTGCCCATGTAGAGCGTGCCGTTTGCCGAGCGATAGGTTTGCCCGCCGGCGTGGGAGCCGTTCACGCCTTGGACCTTGCTCCAGCTCGTGCCCTGGTTGGCCGACACCCACATGCCGTTGCTCTCGGAATTGAAGAGCCAGGTGTTGGCGTCGAGGATGTCGTAGCGGGTGCCCTCGCCGCCACCCCATGCCGGGTCGCCGTTGCGCATGACCCAGCTCACGCCGCCATCCTTCGTTTCGGCATAACAGGCCTTGGTGTTGGGCGGTGCGCACTCGGCATGCCAGCCCACCAGCAGGTGCGCGGGGTTGCTCGGGTCCATGCCGATGCCGCCCACGAAGCCGCCATACGGCGCCGCAGATGTGATGTTCGGCGTGAGCACCTGGTCCCAATCGATTCCGCCATTGGTCGTCTTGAACACACCGCTCTCGCCGTAGCCCTGGGGCGTGTACAGCACCTGGGGGTTCGTCGGGTCGATGACCATGACCCAGGTGCGCCCGGAGGCCATCACGTCGGCGTTGCGGCCGGTGCTGACCTTGAACCAGTGGGCGCCGCAGTCAAGCGATTTGTACACGCCGTCCAAGGCACGGCCCACATACACCGTCGACGGCGTGAGCGGGTCCACGACCATGGCCTGCATGCCGAACCAGTCGCCGGTCGTCAGGTCGACCTGCGGCGGGGTGATGTTCTCCCACACGCCGATCTTTGCTGCCGGCACGGTGCAGCCGGTGAGCGGCGCCTGCACCGTCAAGGCCAGGCTGACCGGATGCTGCGGATCGGCATGCGGTGTGGCCACCAGGTGGTAAGTGCCGGGTATGGCGGGCGCTGTGTAAACCCATTGCGGCCCACCCTGGCCCGCGGTGTACACGGGCGACGCCACGATGCTGCCGCCTGCCGCCCCCTCTTGCAGCGACCACGTCACCGCCTGGTCGGACGAGCTTTCAACGTCGACCGACACCAGCATCTTCTGTCCCACCGGAATGCTGGTGGCCGATGGTGCGATGGTGACCTGAACCGCGCCAGGTGCAGGTGCAGGTGCAGGTGCAGGTGCAGGTGCAGGTGCAGGTGCAGGCGCGGGTGCGGGTGCGGGTGCCGGTGCCGGTGCAGAGGCCGCTTCATCCTTGCCGCCACACGCAGCGAGCACGCTGATCGACAGCAGGCACAAGAGCGTGGTGGCTTTGGAGTGGTTGCATGTCATGGTGTGCATCGGTTGACCGAGGTTGGATGAATGGGCAGAGGGTGTGGTGTCAGGTGGTCCGATGGGTCTGCGGCTGCTCTACTTGACGAGCATGCGTGCGACACCCCCGGAGAACATCGAGGCGTAAAGAATGTGGTGCACCTCGTCGTACGCGAGGAAGGGGATGCCCCCGTCGTGCCCCAGCGCAACTTGCGGCGGTGTCGGAAGCTCGCTCCACGTCTCATCGCTCGAGAGCGTGGCGGTGCGGATGGAGGGTTGCCATTGGTTCGCCGCGAAGAGTTGGCTCGCCCCCTGGGCCATCATCACCATCGTTCCGTTGGTCCCGGCGACATGCTCCCAATGCACACCATCGGCGCTGCGGATCACGCCGCTGCGGCTGCCGAGGTAGTACTTGCCGTTCGTTGCGGGTGCCAGCGGGCGAATGGTGTATTCCGCCTCGCAGGTGCCTCCTCCCGTCAGGTGGCCGCGCTGCCAGGTCGCGCCCGAGTTTTCGGTGGTCATCAACTCGGAGCCGCACCAGACCCACGTGCCCCCTTTCACGATGACCACGCCGCCGCCTTCGGTCCAACCTTCAGGCGAGGTGAGCGTTCTCCACGTCTTGCCTCCGTCCAGCGTCTCCGCCATGCAGCTCGGCGCGTACGGCGCGCTGCAGCCTCCATGGGTCGAGACCAGAAGATGGAGGTGATTGCCGGCATCCATCGACACGTTGTTCACGAAGCGATAGTCCGCGTGCGCGTTGTACTCGGTTCCGGCCAGGACATCGGTCCAGCTGTATCCACCGTCGGATGACTTCCAGAGACTCTGCGCGCCGTATCCGGAGACGGCGTACAAGACGTTGCGCTCGACGGGATCGACCACCATGCTCCACTGGGCTCCGTCCCCCACTCCACCGTAGGTCTGGCGATCACCGACGCTGCCAGGACCGGTGTTGGCCTGCACCCATGAACCGCCGCAGTCATCAGAGCGCCAGATCTCGCTGTTCTCGCCGCCCGTGCCGAGCCACAGCCGGCGTGCGTCGAACGGATCGACCACGATCGCAGCGCCCACGGTTCCGTTGACGGCGAACGTGGTTTTCCAGCTGCCGGGAGGCGTGATGTCCTGCCACGTTCCAACGGCACCGAGGTTGGTGCAGTTGCCCGCTGGGGTGGGCGCAGGTGCCGGTGCCGGCGCAGGCGCGGGTGCCGGTGCAGGCGCTTGCACAGGTGTGTCGCCGTTGCTGTTGTCCTCACCACCGCAGGCCGCCAATGTCGCTGTCATCAGCAGGCAAAGAAGCGGGCTCGGTCGAAGGGCTGGGTGCGGCTTCATGGTGGTCTCTTCTTCGGTGGATGCAGTGATGCGAGGAGGCACGTGGRTTCTCAGGGCTCGATGTAGCGCCACACGCCATTGCCGGTGGCCATGAAGACCATCCAGTGCCCCGAAGCTTTGTGCAGCGTGCTGGCATTGCCCATCGGGAGCCCGCCTTCACCCTTCATGGCCTCGGGCGTGGTGGTGTAGTTGCGCAGCCACTGCGTGTCGTTGGCGATCGGCGCGCGTGCCAACTCGGGGCCGAGGAAGGAATTCGAATAGAGGTACTTGCCGGTGGCCGCGAGGCCGGTCGCGTTCTTGTTCATGAAGGCCCCGTTGGGTGGCGAGGGCCAGTAGTAGCCGGGCATCAGGTTCGTCCAGCTCTTGCAGTCGTCGGTCGATTTCCAGATGCTGCCTTCGCCGGGTTCGTAGCCCGGCGAATACCACGCGTTGCCGACCTTCACGGCTGTGTACGAACCGTGTGCGTGGTAATGGTCGCTGACGCGCTCCCAGGCGCTGGTGGAGATGGTTCCGTCGCGGTACTTCTGCGCTGCGGTGCCCCCCGTGCGACCGGCCGTGGCGGTGCGCCACACGCCGGCTTCCTGCGAGATCACGCACCAGGTGGTCGCGCTCACCGGAATGACGTAGTGCGACGTGCCGATCCCCGCTTTCGGCGGATGGATCACCCAGTTCTTGCCGCCGTCCCAGCTCTCGCCGAAGCCGCCGTCGGGCGTGTCCTTGAAGTAGTAGTGCTGTGTGGTGAGGATGTGGTTGGGCGGGTCGTCGGGAAGGATGGCCGTGTGGTACAGGTCGGTGCCGCCGAAGGGGCTGTAGGGCGCGTATGCCGTGTCGGCACCGGTGAGGCGCGTCCAGGTCGATGCGCCGTCGGTCGATTTCCAGATGCCGCCCGATCCGTAGCCGGCCGGTGAATAAAGCGTCGGCGAGGTCGAGGCGTCGCGGCTCGGGTTGGGGTCGATGCTGAAGCCCCACGGGTTGCCTTCCATCGCGCTGTTGTTCACCAGCGTCCAGTGGTCGCCGTAGTCGGTGCTGCGGTACCACTTGATCTTTCGCCCGTCGTTGTTGCCGCATCCCGTGATGACGGTGCCGGCATTGGCCGGGTCGACGACGACGCCCTGGCAGAAGTCGCCCGACACGAGCCCGGGCAGCAGCAA
>NZ_JBFUGW010000313.1:0-6632 GCF_056402735.1 Rhizobacter sp. P3_C12 | reverse complement strand
CGCCGGGCCTTCGTGCCTATGTGAGGCTGCCATGGCTGCGGATCGGCCGCGGAGCCCGTCATGACGATCTTGATCTTGCCGGAAGCATCGTCGTCGCTGTGCCAATTTGGCCGCAAGCTGACGATCTTCTGGTACAGCGCGACGCAGATGCGTCGGCTCATACAGACCACCATCGCCTTGCCGTCCATGGCGGCTACACGGTTCTCAAAGTGCTCCACGAGATCGGCGGCGACCATTGCAATACGCCTTTTCGAGCCGACGAGTGCTTCGATCGTGGCCCATTTTCGCCTGATCTTCTCCTGTTCGGTAGCAACTTCGTCTTCCGTCAGCTCGTCGATTTCCGCATCAACCTTTGGCTTCTCAGCATCAGGCAGCTCGATTCGCGCAAGACGGCTTTCGTAGTAGATTGGAACAGTTGCGCCGTCTTCGACAGCGCGACTAATGTCATAAATATCGATGTACTCACCGAACACCGCAGGCGTGTTTACATCATCCTTCTCAATTGGCGTTCCGGTGAAGCCGATAAAGGAGGCATTGGGCAACGCGTCTCTCAGATACTTGGCAAACCCATACGCAATATCTCCTGTCTTCCGTTCTATTTTGGCGCGAAAGCCATACTGGCTGCGATGTGCCTCGTCGGCGATGACAACAATATTCCGACGATCAGAGAGCACCGGATAGGCGACTTCACCAGGAGCGGGCGAAAACTTCTKGATGGTGGTGAAGATGACACCGCCGGATGCGCGACTCAATGCCCTCTGAAGGTCTTCTCGACTTTCTGCCTGCTGAGGCGTCTGCCGGATTAGGTCCCGGCACATCGAGAACGTGCCGAATAACTGGTCGTCGAGGTCGTTGCGATCGGTGATGACAACAATCGTTGGATTTTGGAGTGCCGAATGTCGTACAAGCTGGCCAGCGTAGAAGGCCATCAACAAGCTCTTCCCCGACCCCTGCGTGTGCCAGATGACACCCACCTTGCGGTCGCCCTGCGGCGACGCCGCCTCAACCGTCTTAGCCACTGCGTGTCGCACAGCGTGAAACTGGTGATAGCCGGCGATGATCTTGGCTAGGCCCATACCGGTTTCACCGAAGACAGTGAAATCGCGCAACAGATCAAGAAGCCGCCTGCGATCAAAAACGCCCTCGAGCAGGGTGTCGAGTTCCGGTTTCCCCTTGGCTGCGATCTCTGTCCCGTCCGTTGTGCGCCAAGGCATGAAGCGTTCTTGGTCCGCGGTCAGCGAACCAATGCGGGCGGTGAGTCCGTCCGACGTGACAAGGACAGCATTGGTATGGAACAGCGAGGGAATCTGCGCTTTGTAGGTTTGCAGTTGGTTGTGAGCCCCCGCCAAGGTTGCGTTCTCTCCCCCCGGCGCCTTAAGTTCGATGACACCTATCGGTAGACCGTTGACGAAGACAACGACATCAGGGCGTCTATTGAAGCCAGCTTGGATGACAGTGAACTGGCTCGTCACGAGCCAGTCATTGGCCCCAAGATCGTCAAAGTCAATCAGGCGAACCTTGTCGCCGCGGATTGTTCCGTCCTCGCCATGAAACTCCACATCAACACCCTCAACCATCAGCCTATGGAGACGGCGGTTTTCCTCAGCAAGCGAGGGGCGCTCTGTTGCCAGCAATTTGCGCAACGCATCCTGACGAGCTTCCTCAGGGATCGCCACATTGAGCTTGGTGATAGCGGCGCTGAGACGCTTCGTCAGCAAGACATCGGCATAGGCTTCGCGCTCCGGAGTCTTGCCGTCAGGCCCAATCTCTGCGTCCGAGGAAATGCTGTAACCGAGGAGACTGAGATGATCCAGCACAAGTCTTTCCAGAGCGGCTTCAGAGAGGAAGGCCATTAGCCAGCCTCCACAGCGTTCTGCGCAGTGGCTTGGGCCTCAATGCACGCGTTCAACACGGACTTGTATGCTTCACGGTCAACACCAAAGAGGAGACGCGATAGTTCGATAGCGAGCGGTACTTCGTCGCCGTTCGGCAGCCTCACAACTGCCTGTAAGCCGCCCTCTTCGTCTGTATCCAGTCGTAGGACAGCAAATGCATCAATGGTCGCGTTCGATTTTTCGAACCGCTCGTAGGGCTCAAACGTGCGGACGGGGTCGGGCTCGCGCTCTAGATATGCCTCATGCAAGAACGTCACGAGCGCATCCGCTGCTAGAAGAGCCGATCGGCGATGATGCACGGACAGTTTGTGGCTGAGACCCTCTTTGCCATGACTGATCGGGCCGGCTAGATCACGAAACTTCCCGAGCGCCTCGGTGAGGTTGTAGTGCTGGGAGATAACCTTGCTGAAAGGGTCGTCACGTGCGCCAACAATCGAGAGGAGCCGGAAAGCTGCAGAGACCCAGTTGCTAAAGCTTGGGTTGGCGCCTCGAATAGGGCTGTCCGGCCAGCCAGTGATCGGGTTGACTGGATCGTCTAACTCTTGGATCAATAGGCGACAGGCGCATTCGACGAAGCCCTTAGCTGCATCGATGCAGGCATCGTTCTCTTCGGCGAACTCGCGCTCAAGCGTTTCGAAGGTCTGCTGAAGCATTGGTGCCTGGCGCCAATGCGTACGAAACGCCTTGATCCCCGGATACCAATCTGCAGTCATGTGATCTCTCCCACGCGTATTTCAGCAGCGCCCTCGCGCACCTCGCCGAACATCAATCGTGGGAGCAAATGATCGCGCGTAGCAGCGAGTGAACGTGTCTCCTTTTCGTTCGACACGATCCTCTCGAACACCGGCCGCACCAGAGAATCGAACGCGTTGTGTATGTCCGGCGTTCCCAATGTTACCGGGATCGGTCGAAAGTTGGCCTTGCTAATCTCCTGAAAGGTGGAACCGTTGGCCCTTTGATGGAACTGGTTCATACTCGCTTTCGCCCACTGCCAAACGAAGACGTTCGAGAGGCGCCGCTTGCAAACCATTGCGATGAAGCCCTGATTTACTGCGACGGGAATCTGCGAGATCGCCAAATAGCCGATGGGGGCTCGTGACGATAGGAGAACGGTCCCAGGCGGTAGCAATCCAGATCCAATTTGTGAGAGTCCAAAATCGGTGATCTTCCGCTCCGTGCTGAGAAGTACAGGCGTGCTGAGCGCCGACAAGTCTTTTGGGGTCGCCCAAGCGATCTCGCCGCCCCAGTATCTGGGTTCCTTCGTGCTGGGTGTTGATCCACCCACAACATCGACTTCATCGCCAATCGTGGATGTCGTCCAGCCCAGTGGCCTTGCATCCGTATCAAAGATCTCTGGGAATAATGACCAGACAGCCTCTTCGAGGTACGGCGCTCGATTCTCCACCTTCGCTCGCGTCGGACCGAAGTCGATAAACCAATCCTTGAATAGCGCTTGACAAGTAGCCGCCAACGCGTTGTTCACGGCTCTGTTCAGATCGATCTTCTCGTCGATCGCCTGAAGCAGATCTACCAATTCTAAGCGAGCTGGATCTGGCTCCGGGATCGGAAAGGCTAGAAAGTCTGCCCTCGGCAGCCCTAGATTGGTAGTTCCCGTAGAGTGTGCTCGACAATACTCGCGATACTGTGGTGTCCTCAACACCCAGTAAATCAGGAGTTGATGTGCGCCTTTATCTTTGAAGACAAGCTTGACGGTGTCTTGAGTTAGTCGGCCCTGAGCGATACTGCGCGGAACTCTCGCAATGGCTCCGAGGAGGTCGGCCGATTGAGTAACGTCCTTGAGAGAGACATAGATATCTCCCGCCTTTATCAGGATTCGAGGATCTGATTCTCCACCGTAAGTTTTCAGGTTCTCCGGCCTAAATCCACCATTCCTTGCAATTGAGCCTAGGCCAAGCAGTACGGGCCCCGACTTGCCGAGCAACGCACTTTGGTATGTGTTGCCGCGCTGCAGGTCGACGTAGTCCCCGAGAGTACGGCTAGACATTCTTGACCTCAGCCAGCTTTTGTCGGATCAGAGCGCTGAGTTTTTCAGATTCATCAAACAGACCTTCCAGCTCCGAACGCAAAGCTTCAAACTTTTCTGAAAACGGTTGATCCTCGTCTTCCGAATCAGCGGAGCCTACATACCTGCCGGGCGTAAGAACGTATCCGTGCTCTTCGATTTCGTCGAGATTGGCCGAATAGCAGAATCCAGGCACATTGACATATTTGCCGGCTGTCGCCTCACCGCGCCATGCATGGTAGGTCCGTGCAATGCAGTCTATGTCAGACTCGGACAACTCCTTGCGTGTGCGGTCCACCATGTGTCCGAGCTTTCGGGCATCGATGAAGAGCACCTCGCGACGTCGATCCCGGAGCTTGTCACTGCGT
Source organism: Rhizobacter sp. P3_C12 (assembly GCF_056402735.1). Classification (NCBI taxonomy): domain Bacteria; kingdom Pseudomonadati; phylum Pseudomonadota; class Betaproteobacteria; order Burkholderiales; family Sphaerotilaceae; genus Rhizobacter; species Rhizobacter sp. P3_C12. The sequence continues at coordinate 2,346 of NZ_JBFUGW010000313.1, read as the reverse complement.
ATAAGCCCGTTTGAACGGTCGCGAGCCAAGAACCACAAGCACACCGGAATCTGTGTCGAGTAGAACAGCTGGCCCGGCAATGCAACCATGCAGTCGACTACGCCGGCTGCATCGTTTGCGCCTTTGATAAGGGCTCGTCGGATGTCGCCTTCGCCATTCTGGGTGGACGACATCGATCCATTCGCTAGCACAACTCCCGCGGTTCCACTCGGTGCGAGATGATGCAGGATGTGCTGTAGCCAAGCGAAATTCGCATTGCCTGCAGGAGGCACGCCATACTTCCAGCGGCCATCTTCTTTTAGTCGCTCCCCGCCCCAATCCGAGATGTTGAAGGGCGGATTGGCGAGGACGTAGTCGGCTCGCAGGTCTCGCAATTCGTCCTTGTGGAAGCTGCCTTCGCTGTTCCACTTGATATCGGCGTCAATTCCGCGCACCGCGAGGTTCATCTTGCACAGGCGCCAAGTCGTGTAGTTCGATTCTTGACCGTAGATGGCGATGTCGCCGCGCTTGCCTTCGTGCTCTTCGACGAACTTCTCGGATTGGACAAACATGCCACCGGACCCGCAGCATGGGTCATAGACCCGCCCTTTGTAGGGCTCCAGCATCTCAACCATCACGCGCACGACAGAGCGCGGGGTATATAACTCGCCGCCGCGCTTGCCCTCCGAACCGGCGAATTGGCCAAGGAAGTACTCATAGACCCGTCCGAGCACATCCCTTGCCGCCTCCTTCTCTTTGCCAAGAGCAATGCCAGAGATCAGGTCGATCAGCTCGCCCAGCATCACCGCATTCAGCGACGGCCGGGCATAGTCCTTAGGGAGAACCCCTTTGAGGGTGTCGTTGCGCTTCTCGATAGCGAGCATTGCTTCGTCGATCAGCTTTCCGATCGAAGGAAGCCTTGCCTGTCCTTGCAGATGCGACCACCGGGCCTCTTTGGGAACCCAGAAGACATTTTCAGCCAGGTACTCGTCTGGGTCTTCGGCCCCGTCCGCGTATTCGGCCAGCAACGCGGCGCGCTTTGCTTCGAAGCTGTCGGAGATGTGCTTGAGGAAGATGAGCCCGAGCACGACATGTTTATAGTCAGACGGCTCCATGTTGCCGCGCAACTTGTCGGCGGTCTTAAACAGCTCGGCTTCAAAGCCGAGGTTGCCACCGGCCCCGTTCTTTGGTGACTTGTTCGCTGCAGTTGTCGTCATTGGTTTGTCTTTTGCCATTGTTTTCTCAGAGAGGCTCATGCCGCCGGGGCATAGTCATTGCCGCGCTTCCGTCCCGTGGTCAGCGTTGGTAGGTTCTTGATCGAGGCGCCCATCTTCTTTTCAGCAACCCGCAGGTCATAGGTGGCTTGCAGGTTCAACCAGAACTGTGGGCTGGTGCCGAAGAAGTGGCCTAGCCGCAGCGCTGTATCTCCCGTGATGGCCCGGTGACCCGTCACTATCTGGCTGATGCGGTTGCCTGGCACCTGCAAGCGGCGTCCCAACTCGGCCGCGCTAATGCCCAGTGCTTCAAGCTGCCCGGCGAGATGCTCGCCCGGATGAATTACTGTGCGCCCCATACTGCACCTTTTCTAGTGGTAGTCCTCGATCTCAACATTGGTGGGGCTTCGTGCCCGCTTTGGCAACTCGAAGCAGTCTCGACGCCGGTCATCAATGCGGACGCTGTACTGGTCCTTGCGGCCGCCTCTGAGTGCCTCTAGCCGATTTCCCGGCAGGTCGAGATCGAGCAGTGACTGTGGAGACATCGAGCTGCTCGCTCCGTAGCTCCGCCCTGCAGTCGAAGCCCGCGAGAGCCTTGACCCGGTTGGCCTCAGTGAATGTTCGCGTTCGCTTGTCCCGGTAGCCGACAATCAGCGTGCTCCAAGGTAAGCAATCATACGCGGTACGTCAAGCGTATTGCTTCCAGGGCGCGGCCGCCGCCGGTTGCCGGGCACTACGCGCCGCGAGCCCAGAGAGGCCTCTGCCAGTGGCCACGCCCTCTGAGGCGATCACCCCGGGGGTAAGCGGCGCCATGGGCCGGCGACCCAGCTCGAGTTCTCGCAAGCCGCCCAAGCAGAGGGGCTAAGGGCGCCGCCCCTGACGCGGCGCAGAGGTGAAGGTTGCACCTGGCGAACTAGGAATCCCCAACCTATCTGCGCTTCGCTCCGCGCAGGCCGGGTTAGCCCCTCTGCACTGGAGCATCTCGTGCCCTACCTGACCGCCGGCGCACGGTGAGCGTCTGGCCGTCCCATCTTGACGGCGGTCAGTTGCTCAAGTCTGCGGCGGAGTCCACCGATGAGGCAACAGCTCTTCGAGTCGGCTATTGGGCAGCATCGGCAGCCGCTCCAACACGTCACGCAAGTAGGCCCAGGGG
>NZ_JBFUGW010000312.1:0-6662 GCF_056402735.1 Rhizobacter sp. P3_C12 | reverse complement strand
TAGTTGGTGTGCACGCGGTGCGTCTCGGGGTTCACCATCAGCGGCAGCTTGTCGGTGTAGGTGCCCTTCAGCTTCGCGAGGCTGCGGTGCTCCAGCAGCTTGGCCGGCAGCGGGTAGTCCTCGGCCAGCTTGTCCAGCACCTCTTCGTCGGTGCTCGGCGCGCCGCTCGCGGTCTTCTTGATCACCGGCAGCCCGAGCTTGGTGAACAGGATCTCGCCGATCTGCTTCGGCGAACCCATGTTGAACGGCTGGCCGGCGAGCTCGTGCGCCTCTTGTTCCAGCGCCACCATGCGCTCGCCCAGCTGCTGGCTCTGTGCCGACAGCACCAGCGCATCGATCAGCACGCCGTTGCGCTCGATCTGCTGCAGCGCGATCGCCGTCGGCATCTCGATCTCCTGGTAGACGCGCAGCAGCCCCGGCTCGGCCTGGATCTGCGGCCACAGCGCCTGGTGCACCTGCAGCGTCATCTCGCTGTCCTCGCCCGAGTAGCGCGCCGCGCGCGCCACGTCGACCTGCGCGAACGGGATCTGGTTCACGCCCTTGCCGCACAGGTCTTCGTAGCTGAGTCCCTTGCGGCCCAGGTGGCGCTCGGCGAGGCTTTCCAGGCTGTGCGGGCGGTGCGCCTCCAGCACGTAGCTCTGCAGCAGCGTGTCGTGCACGAAGCCGCGCGCCATCACACCGGCGTTCTGCAGCACATGGAGGTCGTACTTGATGTTCTGGCCGAGCTTCGGCGCGGCGGCGTCTTCGAGCCAGGGCTTCAGGCGCGCCAGCACCTCGTCGATCGGCAGCTGCTCCGGCGCATCGGCGTAGTCGTGGCGCAGCGGCACGTAGGCCGCCTCGCCCGGCTGCACCGCGAACGAGACGCCGACCAGCTGCGCGCGCATCGGGTCGAGCGAATCGGTCTCGGTGTCGAACGCCGCGAGCGGCGCGGCCTTCAGGCGAGCGATCCAGGCGTCGAGCGCCTCGAAGCTGGTGATGGTGTCGTAGCGGCCGTCGGAGGCCGGTTCGGTCGATGCGTCGGCGGCGGGTTCGTCCGGTGCGCCGTCGCCGAACAGGTCGGCGGTGGCGCTGTCGGCCGGCGGCTTCGGCGGCCTGGAGGCCTTCACCGGCGGCGCGGGCGGCGGCGCGGCCACGGCCGTTTCGAGCTCGCGCTTCCAGCTCTTGAAGCCGTAGCGGCCATAGAAGTCGAGCAGCGCGGCGTTGTCGGTCGGCTTCAGCGCCAGCCCCGCCAGGTCCGGCCAGCCGGCCAGGTGCTCGGCCAGCTCGCAGTCGTCGCGCACCGTCACCAGCTTGCGGCCGGTCGGCAGCCAGTCGAGGGCCTTGCGCAGGTTCTCGCCGGCCACGCCCTTGATGCCGGCCGCCGCGTCCATCACGCCCTGCAGCGAGCCGTACTCGGCGATCCATTTGGCGGCCGTCTTCGGGCCGACCTTCTCGACGCCGGGCACGTTGTCGACGGTGTCGCCCATCAGCGTCAGGTAGTCGACGATGCGCTCCGGCGGCACGCCGAACTTGGCCATCACGCCCGGCACGTCGAGCTTCTCGCTGCTCATCGTGTTGATCAGCGACACGCGCTCGTTGACGAGCTGCGCCAGGTCCTTGTCGCCGGTGGAGATCACGACGCGGTGGCCGCGCTCGGCCGCCACCCGCGCCAGCGTGCCGATCACGTCGTCGGCCTCGACGCCGGGCACCATCAGCACCGGCCAGCCGAGCAGCTTCACCACCTCGTGGATCGGCTCGATCTGCTGCACCAGCGGCTCGGGCATCGGCGCGCGCTGGGCCTTGTACTCGGGGTACCAGTCGTCGCGGAAGGTCTTGCCCTTGGCATCGAACACGCAGGCCGCGTGACCGGCCTTCACGTCGATCAGGGCGCGCTTGAGCATGGCCACCATGCCGTGCAGCGCGCCGGTCGGGAAGCCTTCGGCGCTGCGCAGGTCGGGCAGCGCGTGGTAGGCGCGGTAGAGGTAGCTGGAGCCGTCGACCAGCAGCAGCGTGCCGGCGTCAGTGGTGGAGGTGTCGGTCATCCGGCGATTGTGGCGGATGGCGCATGCGATGGAACTCGGCATGGGGAGCGGGTTACTCAGGCTGGCATCCCGTCGTCGCGGCGGCGGTGCGATGGAAATCGAACAACCCCTTGATGGAAGCCAGCACGCATGAGACCGACACAGACGCCATCCGTTTCCAGCTCGAATTTCCCCATGACACCGTCAGACTCGAGGTCGTCGTCGCCCGGCGACCGCCCTACGGTGGTGGACGATGTGCGCGAAGCCAGGGAGGGGGCATCCCAATTCCCGGTATACGCGCCGAACGACTCCATGCCTTACGCGGCGTGGTGCGCCGATCGAGACATCAACCAGCGCATAGGGGCGGCCCTGCGTGCGGGGTTCAATATGGAGGACGCGAAAATGCTCGCAACCACCCCGGGGTCGTTCATCCCGGGTTGGGAGCACTCGGCTGGCAAATTGCCGGAGGACATCACCTCGTCTGGTGAGTCGTCCAAGGTCGAGAATCAGTGAGCGGCAAAGGCTCCTCATGCTGCCACCCATCGCGCTGACCGTGCTGGTCGCCGCGCTCCATGCCGGCGTGCCGCCGGCCGCTGCCGCGCAGGCCGCGGCGATCGGCCACGGCAGGCCGTCGATGATGCTGGCCCAGCCGTACCGCACCGGCGCCTTCCAGCCCGCGCTGCACTGGGTCAGCGAGAAATACGACGGCGTGCGCGGCTACTGGGATGGCCAGCGCCTGCTGACGCGCAACGGCCATCCGATCCGCGTGCCGGCCTGGTTCACCTCGGGCTGGCCGCAGCGCGCGATGGATGGCGAGCTGTGGGCCGGCCGCGGCCGCTTCACCGCGGCGGCGTCGGCGGTCGCCGCCGAGGTGCCGGATGACGCCGCGTGGCGCGAGATGCGCTTCATGGTGTTCGACCTGCCCGACGAGCCGGGCGATTTCGACCACCGCCGGCCGCTGATCGAGCGCCTGGTCAAGACCGTCGGCACCTCGTGGATCGAGGCGGTGGTGCATGGCCGGGCCGCGGATGAAGCCGAACTGCTGAAGCTGATGCGCCGTGTCGTCTCGGTCAACGGCGAGGGCCTGGTGCTGCATCGCGGCGACTCGCTCTACCTGCGCGACCGCAGCGATGCGCTGCTGAAGCTGAAGCCGCAGGACGACGCCGAGGCACGCGTCGTCGGCCACCTGCCGGGCGAAGGCAAGTACGCCGGCCAGCTCGGGGCCTTGCTGGTCGAGATGCCCGACGGCCGGCGCTTCCGGCTCGGCAGCGGGCTGAAGGATGCCGAGCGCCGCCAGCCGCCGCCGGTCGGCGCGATCGTGACCTACCGTTACCGCGGGTTTCATGAGAGCGGCCTGCCGCGCTTTGCGACCTTCCTGCGGGTGCGGCCCGACTGAGCCGGGGGCGGGGCCCATGGTTGACCCCGGCGCGGGGCGCGCGCGGCAGCGCTGCCTACAATGCGCCCATGAAGCTGCTGCCCGTGCTGGCCTGCCTGGCCTTGTTGTCGTCGATCGCCCCCGCCCTCCATGCGGAGCCCGCTCCGGCGCCGAAGCCGATCCCGGCCCCGGTCGAGAACTTCGACACCGGCGAGCCGCAGGTCGACCACTTGGTGCACGAAGACGAAGGCTCGCGCATCGAGGAACTGCGCGTGCGCGGCGAGGTCAAGCGCATCGTGGTCAAGACCAAGGCCCCGCTGAAGGGCGAGTACGAGATCCTGCCGGACAGCGCCGCCAAGGGCGTGCCGCAGGCGCCCAATGGCTCGCGCGGCGTCGCCGGCCAGCGGGTCTGGCAGGTCCTTGCCTTCTGAGCGGGCCGATGGCTGTCTTCACCGAGGTCTCGTTCGACACCGCCGCCGCGCTGGTGGCCCGCCTGCAGATCGGCGAGCTGACCGCGCTGAAGGGCATCGCGGCCGGTATCGAGAACACCAACTACTTCGCCGACACCACGCAGGGCCGCTACGTGCTGACGGTGTTCGAGCGCCTGAGCTTCGAGCAGCTGCCGTTCTACCTGCACCTGATGAAGCACCTGGCGCGCCACGGCATCGCGGTGCCCGAGCCGCAGGCCGACGCGGCCGGCGAGATCCTGCACCAGATCGACGGCAAGCCGGCCGCGCTGGTCGACCGCCTGCGCGGCAGCCACCAGCTCGCACCCGACGAACTGCACTGCCGCAGCGTCGGCGCGGCGATGGCACAGATGCACCTGGCCGGCGCCGACTACCCGCGCCAGCAGCCCAACCTGCGCGGCCTCGCGTGGTGGGCCGAGACGGTGCCGGTGGTGCTGCCCTTCCTGACCGATGCGCAGCGCGAGCTGATCGAGGCCGAGCTCGCGTTCCAGCAGCAGGTGGCGGCGTCGCCGGCCTATGCGGCGCTGCCGCGCGGGCCGATCCATGCCGACCTGTTCCGCGACAACGTGATGTTCGAAGGCCACGCGCTGACCGGCTTCTTCGATTTCTACTTCGCCGGCGTCGATGCGCTGCTGTTCGACATCGCGGTGTGCCTGAACGACTGGTGCATCGACCTCGACACCGGCCGCCTGGCCGAAGACCGCGCGCTCGCCTTCGTCGAGGCCTACGACGCGGTGCGGCCGCTCGGTTCCAGCGAGCGGCGGCTGATGCCGGCGCTGCTGCGCGCCGCGGCCTTGCGTTTCTGGATCTCCCGCCTGTGGGACCTGCACCTGCCGCGCGATGCGTCGGTGCTGAAGGCCCATGACCCGACCCACTTCGAGCGCGTGCTGCGCCAGCGCGTCGAGAACGCCTGGCATCCGGCGATGGGCTGACCGATGGCTGACCGATGAAATTCAAGCATGTTCCCGCGAGCCGCGGCGCCCTCTGGGTGCGCCAGGGCGTGGCCGCCTTCGCGACGCGACCGCTCGCCTACTCCGGCCTGCTCGGCCTGTCGCTGTTCGCGAGCTTCATGCTCGCCTTCATTCCGCTGCTCGGGCCCTTCCTGCTGCTCGGGGCGTTCCCGCTGCTGTCGCTGGGCTTCATGATCGCCACGCGCCTGACGCTGGCCGGCCGCTCCCCGATGCCGACGGTGTTCATCGCGCCGCTGCGCGTCGACGGGCCGCGCCGGCGCGCGCAGCTGTGGCTCTATGCCGGCTATGCACTGGCGGCCTTCCTGATCTGGTTGCTGACCTATGCCATCGCGGGCTCGCGCGTGATCGAGCTGCAGCAGTTGCTGTACAGCGCCAACACCCCGCCGGAGGTGCTCGACGCGCGGCTGTCCGACGGCCACCTGCAGCTGGGCATGCTGGTGCTGTTCGTGTYGAGCTCGGTGCTGAGCGTGGTCTGGTGGCATGCGCCGGGTCTCGTGCACTGGGGCGGCATGAGCGCGTCGAAGGCGCTGTTCTTCAGCCTGGTGGCGTGCTGGCGCAACCGCGGCGCCTTCGTCATCTACATGCTCGTCTGGTTCGGCACGGCGCTGGCGGCCGTCATCCTGGTGAGCCTGTTGTCGTCGCTGCTCGGCCAGCTGGAAGTCGGCAAGGTGCTGATGCTGCCGGTCTGGCTGATGATCCTGAGCGCCTTCTACGCATCGCTGTTCTTCACCTTTGCCGACAGCTTCGAGTTGCCGTCGGCAGACACCGACACCGGGAGTCCGTCGCCATGAATGCTGCCGCCGCGCCGTCGAAGATCRCTCTTGTCACCGGTGCCGGCACCGGCATCGGCCGCGCCTGCGCGCTGGCGCTGCTGCACGAGGGCTGGGGCGTGGTGCTGGCCGGCCGCCGCGCCGAGCCGCTGCAGCAGACGCTGGCGCAGGCTGGCGAGCGGGCCGCGAACGCGCTGGCGGTGCCGACCGACGTGGGGGATCCGGCGTCGGTGAAGGCCTTGTTCGCTGCCACCCGCGAGCGCTTCGGCCGGCTCGACCTGCTGTTCAACAATGCCGGCGCCGGCACGCCGGCGATGCCGATCGAGGAGTTGAGCTACGAGCAGTGGAAGGCGGTGGTCGACGTGAACCTGACGGGCGCCTTCCTGTGCACGCAGGAGGCGTTCCGCCTGATGAAGGCGCAGACGCCGCAGGGTGGGCGCATCGTCAACAACGGTTCGATCTCGGCGCACGCGCCGCGGCCGTTCTCGGCGCCGTACACCGCGACCAAGCACGCGATCAGCGGGCTGACGAAGGCCAGCTCGCTGGACGGCCGGCCGTTCAACATCGCGGTCGGGCAGATCGACATCGGCAATGCGGCCACCGACATGACCGAGCGCATGACGCGCGGCGTGCCGCAGGCCAACGGCAGCACGATGGTGGAGCCGCGGATGGATGTGCAGCATGTGGCGAATGCGCTGCTGCACATGGCGAGCCTGCCGCTGGAGGCCAATGTGCTCAGCATGACTGTCATGGCGACGCAGATGCCATTCGTTGGTCGGGGCTGACCTTCCCGGTCGGGGACTCGCTGCGCGAGGGGCTTCTTYTCACTGCGTGAGGCTGCTGCCGGGTCTCGCCCCGGCGGGCGAGTCACTTTCATTTGTCTTGCCAAATGAAAGTAACCAAAGCAAAGGCGCCTGAAAACCATACGGTTCGTTCAGTCTGGCTGCGGACAACACTGCCACTTCGGCTGCACATCCACGTTCATTGGGATTGTTGCTCTCCCGCTCCACTCGACTCGCTCGCTTCGCGTCGCATCGTCTTGCGCCTGTCGCCGCCGCGTCGTCAGGACGATGCGCAGC